>JAAZKI010000590.1 GCA_012799905.1 Lentisphaerota bacterium
TGCAAAGCGAACATATCTATGGGCTTTGGACTAATTCCTTGCCCGGAAATAATGCGGAAGCAAGAGACAGGCAATGCCAAGACCTGCGCGAACACGGCATCAATACCTTCTTCCTGGACCCCTGGACTGTGCCGGTGAAAATCAATGAGGACGGCAGCCCAAATCTGCAACGCTTCCAAGAAGCCCTGCAATGGCTGAAAAAAGAGAATATGAATCAAAAAGTCCTCATCTATGGGATTCTGGGGCCGCTGTTAAAAGCTATCGAAGAAAGGGCAGGACAAGCCGGCCCGGAAAATGCCGCCTGGCGCGAAGTGGCCGCCAAAGTTTTCATCCCTATGCACGAGCTTGCCGAAAAAGAAGGGTATGATTTTTATTTGCATCCATACGATGAGCCGGATGTACATCCCAAAATAACAGCTTCTTTTATGCAATTTTGCCAAGCTTTGAAAACCATACCGGGCTTGAAAATCGCCAGCAATGTCGGCGCCTGTGGACAGAAGCATTTTGGTCAGCTGCTTGACTTTAATATATGCAATAGCGGCTATCAGAGCCTGGCTGCGAGAACCGCGCAAACCAATCCGTTTTTTCCGGACTGGGAAGCTGCTGAGCCGGCCTGGATCAAAGACAACATCAGCTGCGCCTATACCCAGGTGCGCGCCAACGACGGATTAACTGCCAGGCTGCTTTACGGCCTGGCCGTAGATGCCGCAAATTTCAAGGGCGTCTGGGGCTTTGCCTATCACTGGAACAAAAAAGATTGGTATATCGGCTGGCCTTTTCCGGAAGAGGATGGCAGTTGCGGCAGCACTTACGCCTGGGAGTTATTGAGCACAGGAATACACGACACGAGATATTGGCTGACCCTCAAAAAGCAGAGGCCCGAAGTCGAATTGCCGCAAATAGGGGAAATGCTTAATGTCTCTTCAGAAGAACTGGCGGATTGGCGACAGGAAATGATTTTGGCTTTGCTGCACGATGACTATCAGCCCAAGTTTACCACAGCCAAAAAAATCAATGCGCTCTATGAGCCGAAAATTACAGCCGGCCAAGCTGATTTGATTGAGGGCATGGAATCAATTAAAATCAAAAACTATGAGGTCTATCCCGGCAATATCTATAAGCATTATTGGAATAGCAACGACCATGATTGGCTTGATTCCGGTGATGTGCAAAAACGCTTGGGCCTACTGACTCAAGAAGCCGGCAAGCCCCTGCCCCAGTCGCCGCTCTGCTATAACTTTTGGCGTTCCGACCCGGCTGAAAGCTACATAGCTATACTGGCGGAATTTGATGAAGAAACAGACGTAGATGCAGTAAGGATTGAAGGCGTTAACCACACCAAGATGTTTGTGGTTTCACACGCCGAACTGAGAAGCAGCTCGGATGCCATGACTTTCACCTCAGCGACAAATGCGTTTGGAGTTGATGCCGAGGCAAAGGGCGCAAACTGGAGCATCACCATGCCCGGATGCGGAAAGGCAAAGTATGTCTTGCTTAGCGTATGGACAGGTGGAAACAATTACCTTAATATTAAAAAAATTGCTGTCTTTAAGAAAAAAGGTTAATGTGCAAAATCTTGTGATGAATACTTGTATGCCTTCAGCCCGCAGTACGTGGTTCAGAATTATGTCTCGCCCTGGCGGGGCTCTGGTGCTCCGCGACTTATGGCAAATCTTACTTTCTATCACACAGCTTCGCACATTAACCACAAGTTAGACAAACAGACTCTCATTGTAGCCAACGGTTTTTCTCATGTCCATATCCTTACGTGAATTAGCCGACCTTGCCGGCGTTTCGCGCACTGCGGTTTCATTGGTGATGAACGGCAAGAGCCGCGGCAATGTCTCGGCGCAAAAAGCGGCTCTTATACGCAGTTTGGCGCACAAGCACGGCTACCGCCCCAGCTTGATGGCGCGCAGCCTGCGCGGCTGCGAACGCAAGCTGATCGGCATTCTCATGCCTATGCCTATGGACTACTACGCCTCTCTGTTTTGCGGTCTCTTGCAGAGCCGACTGCGCGAGCGCGACTACATGCCATTATTTTCCTTCTGGCGTGACTATAATGACGTGGCTGAATGCTATGAAAGCGTGCTCTATCACCAGGTTGACGGCATTATCGCCTGGGAGAATCCCACTCCGCAACTGGCTGGCAACACTCCCCAGGTGCTCTACGAACTGCCGGACTGCCGAACGCATGACGTGGTTCTGCTGGATATAGACACCATGGTCAAAGAGGCCATAGACCATTTTCTGGCGGCAAAAAAGAAGCGCATCGCCATCCTGGGGGAAAATAGAAGTAGGCTGCTTTACCAGGAGGCTACACGATATTTGCGCCAAAAAAAGGCGCCACCGCCGGTTCCCTGGTATAAGACCTGGGAAGAAGTTGCGCAACACCTGACCGCCGCAGAAGTGCGCAAACCTGACTTCCCCGATGCCATTTTAGTATTCAATGACGGCCAGGCCGCCGCCCTCGCCGCATTCCTGCGCAAACATGGGCAACGGGTGCCGGAAAAGGTGATGATTATAGGATACAACAACCTGCTTGAAATTTTGCCTTCCGAACCCCTGCCTACCTTCAATGTCAGCCATGCCGAAATCGTCGATAAGCTTATTGAACTGCTGTTCAGGCGCATGGCGCAGCCCGATGCCGAGCTGGTTAAAGTTCTGATAAAGACCACATTCGTACCAGAGTCCAATGCGCCCGTATATGGAATTGGCGAAGATGCGCGTCGAGTGTACGAACACAAGGGCAGAAAACTTGAGATGAAAGACAATATGCAAGCTTGAACAAAGTACGACAACCACCAAACACCGTCCACTAAAGTCCACTAAAGTCCACGTCCACTCCCCACTAACGTCCACTTCTGTCCACAGTCCATCGTCTACTAACGTCCACTAAAGTCCACTGGCGTCCATTGTCCATTGTCCACTAAAATCCCCCCCCCCAAAAAAGAGGCGGGAACCGCGTTTACGGTTCCCGCCTCGGATGTTTCAGTAGTGGTGGCGCCAGACATTTTCACTCTGCTGTTCAGTGAAAATAAGGTCATGTAGACCCCGATGCAATTTTGTTCAGAGTGTCGTACATGGAGCCACCAATTCTTACCATAAGTCCAAACAGCTATTTTACAACTCAGATAGGAAATTTTTATTGCTTAGGAGCATTTTTCTGCGTCGTCAGCCTCGTCTTCCTGCCTGGGCAGCAGCGTCCAGTTGATGTCTTTGGCTCGTTTGCGGGCGGCGAAGGTTTTCAATTCTTCGGTGAGCTGGTCGAAAAATGCCAGTAGCGTACTGAGCGCCTGAAGCGAGGCTGGCGTGACCCAGGTCGGCTTGCAGGGTTCGAATGCCGCAATCTTGGCGGCCAGGTCATCACGGGCCTTCTGGCAAGCCGTCGCCATGCTCTTCTTGACCATGCCGGGGGCCAAGTCGTCACGCAATTCAAACAGCCACGCAAATGCCTCTGCGTATGCCTGCACGCGCAACGCATCTCCGCAGAGGCTCTGCAAGCAGGCTTCAGCGTGGTTGGACAGCGTCGCCGTTGCCAGGATATCCCGGAACAGGTCTTCCGCCTCCTGAGCCAGGGCGGCTGCTTCGCGCAGTTGCGCTGGCACGTCCACGCCTTCGAGCTTTGTGGCCAAGGCATCCAATGCTTCGCCCGGGTATTGACGTGGCCAGGCGCCGTCCTTGAAATAATACGTATAGGAATAGTTCGGGCAGTAGCCATAGGCTGGCGTGCGCACGGCCTTGAGCAGCTTGTCAGCGGCGTTCACATAGCTTTCCACTGATTCTTTGCCAAAAGTGGCGGTCGCCCAGCGCCGATGCACTTCCTCCATATCCTGGTCAGCAGTGGATTCCCAGGCGTAGACTGCCAGCAGAGCCTCGTGGTCGAGGTGGGACGGGTCGTGCACGGCGTAGGAAACAGCGCCGGAAGCGCCTTCAGCGTCAGCCATGCGCATCATCATATCGATATTCGTACGCCGGAAATCGTACGTGTTCCAGTTGTAATAGCAAGTCATCGGCGCGACCCAGCCCTCAATGCCGAGCTTTTTCCCGATTGACACTTTCGTCTTGTCATTCAGGGCGGTGTTGCTGTACCACCACCAATGCAGGATAAGTTTGTCTTTCAGACCGGCCTTTTCCAGGCGCTTGACGAAGTTGGCGTCAAAAGCGCTCATGTGGCGGGTCAGCTGATCATTCCACATCACGACTTTCTTGACGCCCTTCTTGGTCAACATGTCAACCAGCCAGAAGACATAGTCAAGCAGATTCTCCTCCGGCTTCTTTTTGGCGCAGCGTTCGCACTTGCACCACGGGTCGCCCACTTTAGTCGGCTCGTCAGGCCATGGGTAGTCTGGCCA
>JAAZKI010000022.1 GCA_012799905.1 Lentisphaerota bacterium
CACCCAGGGCTGCGCCGTGCCTGGCGGCCCTGCTTACCCTGGGCTTCTATGTGTCGCCCTCCGGGCTTTTGCCGCTTTGCGGCTGTGAGCGTTATGGACGCTGATTGTCATATCTAAGCCTGGCGGCCCAAAGGGCCAGCAACATAAAAGCCCAGGGTGAGCGTAGCGAAGCCCTGGGTGAGGCGTATAATAATTTTGAGCCCCGCCAGGGTTGACACATAAGCGCTGGTTGGAAGAAAATCTTTTTGGGATGGGGGCTACATAGCCCTTCGCCGCGCGTCTCTATTCTATGATAGCGATTTGCAAAATTGGCGATTGATTTTATAGTCCAGAGTCGTCATGCAGTGATTTTCCGTTGCGCTTGCGATTGAGGCCATGATTCCAGGGAAAGTGTCGTCCCATGCTTAAGAATTTGTTATCCAGACTGCTGCTGGTGGCAGTCATTCTTTTTTTTGTCGTATTCTTTTTTCTGCCGGTCGGCCGTATCCTCAAGGGTGGGCTCACTGACGCGGAGGGGCAGTACACGCTGTTTTACGTCCAGGAGATTTTCCGCAATCCGATTTACTTGGAGGGGTTGTGGAATTCTTTCCTGATTGCGTTGTGCACCACGGCTTTGTCGCTGCTTTTGGCTATGCCGCTGGCTTGGTTGAGCGACCGTTATGATTTTCCTGGCAAGAAGTTGCTGACCAGCGCGTTGCTTCTGCCGCTGATTCTGCCGCCATTCGTCGGCGTGCTCGGTATGCAATGCATTTTCGGACGCTATGGGGCATTGAATACGCTTTTAGAGCGGCTGTCAATTGTCGGCGCAGGGCAGGGTCCGGACTGGTTTGCCGGCGGTTTCTGGGGAGTGGTTCTCCTGGAAGCCTTGCATTTGTATCCGATTTTGTATCTTAATGTCGCGGCTGCCTTTGCCAATGTCGACCCGCAGTTAGGCGAGGCGGCAGCTGACTACGGCTGCGTCGGCTTCAAGCGCTTCTGGCGAATCACCCTGCCGTTAGTCATGCCTGGGGTGTTTGCCGGCGGTTCGCTTGTCTTTATCTGGTCATTTACGGAACTGGGCACTCCGCTCATGTTCCATTATGGCCGCTGCACGGCCGTGCAGATTTATTCAGGCTTGAATGATATTGGCAACAACCCCATGCCATACGCGCTGGTGTCGGTGATGCTGATCTTGTCGGCCGCTATGTATTTAGCTGCGAAATTTTTCTTTGGTCGCGGCGGCCATGCGATGTTGAGCAAGGCCGGTCGGGCGGCGACTACGACGCGCCTGCGCGGACTGCCGGCTTTGGCGACGGCGGCCGCGTTTGCCATCCCCGGCCTGTTCAGCCTGCTCCCGCATCTCGGTGTCGTCGGCCTGGCCTTGGGGCAAAGCTGGTACCGGACGGTTCTGCCCTCCCGGCTGGGGCTGGAGCATATTGAGGCGGCGCTGGGGCACAGCCTGACCGTTCCGAGCATCATCAACAGCCTGCGCTATGCGTCGTTCGCTGTATTGCTGGCGATGCTGGTCGGGGTGTTTGCGGCGGTGGTCATTGTGCGTGGGCACGGGCGCTGGCGCTGGGCTTTGGACGGTCTGGTGATGCTGCCCTTGGCCGTTCCGGGGCTGGTTCTTGCCTTCGGCTACCTGGCCATGTCACAGAAAGGCTATCTATTCCATTGCATCAATCCAGTGGAAAATCCGACTATTTTGCTGGTTGTTGCGTATGCAGTGCGTCGGCTTCCGTACGTCGTGCGGTCTGCGGTGGCCGGCTTACAGCAGACGTCGGTCAGCTATGAAGAGGCCGCTGCCAACCTGGGAGCGGCGCCGATGACGTCATTCCGGCGGATCACAGCGCCGTTGATTGCAGCCAACCTTATTGCCGGCGCCATCCTGGCGTTCAGTTTCTCCATGCTGGAGGTTTCCGACTCCCTGATCCTGGCGCAGAAAGCCGCGTATTTTCCAATCACCAAGGCCATTTTCGAGTTGTCGTCATTCCTGGGCCAGGGTCAGGCACTGGCGTCAGCGCTAGGCTTGTGGACGATGGTTTTCCTGGGCGCTTCCATGATGACGGCGTCCGCGCTCCTGGGTAAAAAGCTCGGGGCCTTATTCCGTGCTTGACCAGGCCGGGGAATCACGATTGTTATGTCTGACCATGATACTATATGCGCGTTAGCGACGGCTGTAGGCGGTGCTATCGCGGTGATCCGCTTGTCGGGTTCGGAAGCCATCCAGGTAGCTGAGCGGGTCTGGCAGGGCGAGCGTCGTCTGTCGGAAGCTCCGGCTCGGCAGCTGCTGCTGGGGAGGCTGCTTGGCTCTGAGGGCGAAGGCATTGACCCTCAGTGTCTGGCGGTGCGGATGCCGGGGCCCAACAGTTACACCGGCGAAGACGTGGTGGAATTGCAGTGTCATGGCGGCGCTTTGGTTGCCCGCCTGGCTCTGCAAGCGTTGCTTCGGCAGGGCGCTCGGCATGCTGAACCCGGCGAGTTCACGCGGCGCGCCTTTCTGCATGGCAAGATTGACCTGACCCAGGCAGAGGCCGTGGCCGACTTGATTGCTGCCAACAGTCAGGCCGCAGTTAAGCTCGCAGACCGGCAGCTGCGCGGTCTGCTCGGCCAACGCATCAGCGCCGTTGACGAGCAACTCACCGCCATCCTGGCCGAAATCGAATCGCATCTCGATTTTCCGGAGGAAGACCTGGACTGGCAACCGCCGTCCGCGCTGGCGTCAACCCTGGTCGAACTTGGCCGCGAGCTGGAGCTGCTGCTGGCCACGCGGGCGGATGGCGAAGTTCTGCGCGGCGGCATTTCGCTGGTCATCGCCGGACCGCCGAATGTCGGCAAATCGAGCCTGCTCAATGCTATTCTGCATCGCGACCGCGCCATTGTTTCGGAGATTCCGGGCACGACGCGGGACACGATTGAGGAAATGGCGCACATCCGCGGCATTCCTATTCGCTTGATGGACACGGCCGGCATTCGCGAAGGCGGCGATATCATCGAGCAGGCTGGCATCAGCCGGGCTCGCGAACATCTCCTTGCCGCTGATCTCGTCCTGTGGGTGATGGACGCCAGCCAGCCGTATGCCGGTCAGGCTTGGCCGGAGTGGCCTATCCGCGGCAAAGTCATTCCAGTCGCTAACAAGCGGGATAAAATGACGGGCGCGGCGATGGCTGGTTTGCCGGCGTCAGCGCCAGCGCCGGTCTACGTATGCGCGCTTGACGGCGGCGGCCTGGAGGAGTTGTACACGGCGGTGGAACAGCAGGTCTGGTCTAATCCGTGGGCAGCGGAAAATGAGGTCGCAGTGGCGGCCCGGCATGCCGCCAGCCTGGAAATCGCGGTCAAAGACCTGGCGGCAGCAGCGCCGCTGGCAGCCTCGGAAGAATGGGAGCTGGCAGCCGTTCATTTGCGCTCAGCCATCCACGAATGCGGCCAGATCACCGGACGCACCGCAGACCCGGACTTGCTGGGCATGATTTTCGCCCGCTTTTGTATCGGAAAATAACCCGCGCCAGGGGCGTGGACGCATGGAAGCTTATTTCATGTACAGCACTGACGTGCGCGTCTCATTGCCGGGCACTGTGTCGGTCACGCCTGGTGTTTCGACGGACGACGTCAGGGTCATGGTCTTGCCGTCCGCCAGCTGCCGTGCGTCAACCGTCACGGTGGCGGTCACGACAGCGCCGGGCGCGACATCAGCGAACTGATGCGTGGTGGTCTGTCCGTCCAAGGTGAGAGTCAGGATGACTGTCGGCAGTGTTTCTGTGCCTCGGTTTTGGACGGTGACATCAATGGGATGGAAGTCGTCAAAACCTTTCTCTAAATTGAGGAAGTGCGCTGCGATGGCGGCGTCGTAGATGCCGGGGGTGTTGGCCTGGTCGACTCGGGCGGCATTGAGGATTCCGGCGCCGTAGAAGTCGTCTGAGCCGGGTGCGCCAGCGTCATCGGCGCAAGCCAGGACGAGATCGGCGGCGTCAACAGCGCTCATTTCCGGATTAGCGGCGAGCAGGTTGGCGATGACTCCGGTCACGCTGGGCACAGCAGCCGAGGTGCCAGTGAACTCCACCCAATAGCCCCCTGGCCAGTCAGCGTAGAGACCGACGCCGGGCGCAGCGATGTCAACGCCAGGGCCGTGATTGGAGAAGTCAGCCCAGGCCGCATCAGCACTGACCGCACTGACCGCGATAACAGACGGATAGGCGGCTGGATAGAGGAGCTGGTCATAACCGTCATTGCCAGCAGCGGCGACGATGACGGTTCCGGCATTGTGGGCGTATTCGACGGCTGAACGCAGCGCCATGCTGCTATCGTATGCGCCGAGGCTCATGGAGATCAGTTCAGCGCCGGCGTCCACGGCGGCGATGATGGCCTCTGCGACTTGGAAGGCGCTGCCGATGCCGTGGCCATCAAGCACGGGGATGACGAGCAGGTTGACGCCCGGCGCTACGCCTTGGACTAGTTCGGATTGACCGGCCAGCAGCGAAGCTACAGCCTGGCCATGACCTGCGTAGTCGCCTTCCTGGGCGAGCGTGAAGAGGTCAAGTGTGCGCAGGTTGGCGCTGCTCAGGCTGCCGGTTGCGGCCACAGCAGTGTCTAGCAGCGCGACGGTGACGCCGTCGCCGCGCTCTGGGTTGTCCTGGTTAACGCCGAGCCAGTCCAGGAACTCTGCCCCGAAGGGTTGTCCCAGCGTGCCGCTGGCAGTGCTGCTGCGTTTTGGCTCTGGCAGAAACACAGGCACGTCATACTCCAGCACCTCGCTGGGGAAGGTTGTAGCCAGGGCAGCCAGGCGATCGCGGTCGCCTTGGAGCAGAAGCAAGCGCAATGGAGTGATGGCGCCGGCCTCCCGCAGTCCCAGTTGGGCAGCCGCCTGGCGCATTTTTTCAAGACCGCTGTCGTCGCGGGTGCGCAGGACTAGGCTGTCGAGTCGCGCAGTCGGCGGCCGGTCGTCAACTGATTGCGTTGTCGGAAGGCTGGTTGCTGCAGCAGCGGTCAGCGCTTCTGAGGTCTCTACGGACGTCATCGCAGGCGTTGCTGGTGCTGACGTCGGTGTCGCTTCAGCTTGTTCCTGGCCAGCTTGATTTGACGCCTGGGGCAACATTGCCGGGTGCAGGCGCCAGAGCAGGGCGGTTGCAATCAGCAGCAGCAAGAGGAACAGGAGCTTGGGAGGTCGCGAAGAACGCATGGCGTGATGATGTCCAAGTGCGGATGAGTCTTGTCATTAGACAGCATTGACAATATAACGTGTTTAGACCGAAAAAAGAGTTCAAGGCTCCCATGAAATCCAAGAATTGGTAATCGGTCACCGATTGATACGAGGGGCAAGGGGCGAGAGTGAGCTTGGACTACGCTATCCACACCGTCCACCGCGTCCACCATGTCTACAGCCGTGAAGCGGCAAAAGACCCCGGAGGGCAGAGGCATAAAAGCCCAGGGTAAGCGGCCACGTCAGGGGATGCGCAGCCCTGGGTGAGGCATATAATATTTGGAGCCCCAGGAGGGGTACCCATAAATCGTCGCCCTCGCGCACGCGTGACAAAATTCGGGAGGGTGGCCCCCCTTTGGGTGGGTGGGGTCTGATTTCTAAGCCCGCAGGAAAAATAGGCCATAAAACGCTCTTTTTCAAACGGCTTTTTGCAGAATCATAGTGATTTTGTGCGTGGGTGGGATTCTGCATGCATGTTGGCATCATGCTTTCCATTACTTGGAATGGCGCCCGGATGCGACCCGATGACTGGTGGGAACCTAAATGAGATAAGGCGAGAGAGGTGGCGCCCTGAGGCTCAATGTGTAATGGCTGGCCGATTACTTTAATTTTCATATCTGCGCGGGTTAGGGGCACGAACCAGGTGCTGGGTGGACCTCTGACGCCGGAACTCGGACGGGCTGATACCGACTATTTTCTTGAAAGTTCTGCTGAAGAAGGCCGGGTTGTCATAACCGCAGGCCTGGGCGATGACGCGGATGGAGGTGCTGTGGTTGGCCAGGTACCAGCAGCTGTTTTCAATCCGGCACTTGATGATGTAGTCCATCGGCGTGGTGTTGAAATGGCGCTTGAACAGCCGGAACAGGGCGCTCCTGGTCATCTGGAATTCCTGGGCGATCTGGTTGACGTTCTTGTAGTGCTGTGGGGTGGTGGTCAAGGCGTAGACGACGCGGGAAAAGTCATCCATCTGGTCATGCAGAACGCGATTCTTGTTGACTTCCAGCAAGCAGGCGTAGACGAGCGTGGACAGCTCCTCGTGAATGTATGGGTGGCCGGTCTTGACGATGGTTCTGACCTGGTCGAGGAGGCTTTCAAATCGCAACGGATTACGGAGGCGGACGATTTCCACGGGCGCGATGTTGGCCATGCCGAAGAGATGCTCGAGAACCGGTTCGCGGGCGATCATAAGACTGCGCTTGAACAGGAATTGCTCCGGCTCAGGAATCATGGTGTCGGCAGTCCCCAGGCCCAGACGCGGGTTGCGCAAGACCACGGCGCCGGCGTTGACCAGGTAGGTGGCGCCATCACTGAATAGACGGCCTTTGCCTTCCTGGATGTATTCCAAGGTCCAACGAGAAGCGACATAGCCTTCGAACTTGATTTGTCCGCCTGAAGCCACCTGCGAATCGCTGTAGCCAAAACACCGGCAGCCAGGAACTTGCAGGGAGTGCGGCGATGAAAAGTCGACATGACTCTCCATGCGCAAGTAGTCGGCCTGATAGTCCCGGCGATGAAACGGATTGTTAGTCATGGGAGAATTCTCACGGCGGGGAGGCGAGAGGAGAAATCAGGCCGGATCAATGGCAGAAACGCATACTGCAACTATAGTGTAATTTATTTAAACGATAGTGCAAGCCTGGCATTTTGTTTTTCAGCTGATTTCGTTTATAATTACTATAATCAACCAGAGGCTGTTCCGACTTTATCAAACCGCGACTTCATCCGTTGGCTGAAGTCAAATTGGATATCTCACAGCTTGGCATTTCCACGGCGAGCGCATCAACATCCTGTATCCAGATTTTAGGAGGTCTGCCATGAAGAAATTGTTTACCCTGATTGAGTTATTAGTGGTCATTGCCATTATTGCGATTCTGGCGGCGATGCTGCTGCCGGCTCTGTCCAAGGCACGTGGCAAGGCCAGGAGCATCAGCTGTGTCAACAACCTGAAGCAGATTGGGCTCTGCTTCATGTTCTACCAGAGTGACTTTGAGGATTATTTCCCACCCTATAACTTGTTTCGTCAGTCTTGGATGTGGGGGTTTTGCTCCGGCGGGCCGACTAATTACACCCATACCAACACGTCTCTGAAGTATGCCGATCACAAGACGTTTGTCTGTTCGACGTATCAAGGGGAGCCGTCCCTGCATTCCGGCGGCTATGGCTACAACTACATGTGCCTGTCGTGGGGGACGATGGCGCAGCCGCCAGCCAACCTCAACCGCTGCGTGGCGCCCTCAAAGCAATATGTGGTGATGGATAAGAGCGACGCCAGCGGCGGCTTAGTGTACAGCTACCAGCCGTCCACGGACACGTCCCGCGCCGCGCCGCGACATGACCGAACTCTGAATATGTGCTACGCAGACGGCCATGTCGCCGGAATTATAATCAGTAATCCTCTCAATGCGTACGGCACGCTTTTCAGCAACGTCGAGGCGCCGGCCGGAGCGTTGGGCTACTCATGGACTAAGTCGACAGCGCCAGCCGTGGACAAGAACGGATGGTCGCAAATCCAGTAAGGGGCTTTGTTTAGGGGCGAGGGACGAGGGGCGAGGGGCGAGAATTAGGGGCGAGGGGCGAGGGGCGAGCCGTATGTACCTCGCTTGTAGGAGCATGTAGTTCAAGCTTTAGTTTGCCGTACGTAGTTCAAACTTTAGTTTGCCGCTGGAGAGATTGGCCTCATGGGATGGCTATGTTCTCACCACATATTGCATACTAACATTTTTGTCAAACAATATTTTGGATTGCTCAAACAAAGCGGAGGTATCTATTATGCGCAGGCTTGTTTTTGGCGTATGCATGGCGTTAGGCGTTTTGACGACATGGGCAGATTTTGAGCTGACCGGCTCGACGCCAGCGCCGGTGATTGTGATTCCCGCGACTGCTGAAGCCAGCACTGAGCTGGCCGCGCAGGAACTGAGCGAGTATGTCGCCAAGGCCAGCGGAGTGACCCTGAGCACGGTACGCGCGCCGTCAACTGCGCCGCGGCAAATCGTGCTGGGCACGGTCGCTACCCTGCCGGAATTGCCCGCCGCTATCCGCGAACGTTTGACTAAAGCAGCCGATGACGCCTTTTTGATCCAGACCAGCGATGAACGCCTGCTCATCGTTGGCAAGCACGGAGTCGCCGAGCTGTATGGCGTCTACTATTTTCTCCAGCATTTCCTCGGCGTGCGCTGGCTGGCGCCGGCGACGGCTGACGATGACGGCGAGCACGTCCCCAAGCAGTCAAAAATCAGCTTGCCTGCCGGTGAGCTGTTCCGTCAGCCGCATTTTGCGGTGCGGCGACTGGACCAGGTTGGCTCGGCTTGGCAGGCGATCCCCAAACATGGCGTCACTTGGGCGGTGCGCAACGGCTACCAGATTGCGACTCCTTACAGCATCCCGGTCAGCAATCCGCCCTTGACCGAATTTTACACTCCTCGCCTGCCGCCGTACCTCACCTCCAGCGCCGGCGGCCACACGACCTTCTCAGCCGCAGTGCCGGCCAAGGAGTATTTTGATGAGCATCCGGAGTACTTTACGTTTCTCGACGGGAAGCGGGTTCTGTTTGACGGCGGACACAAAGGCGTGTATCAATATTGCATCAGCAATCCGGAAGTGCAGAAGCTTGTCGTTGAGAAGATTTGCCAGCAGATAGCCGAGCACGGCGTGGAAAAGACGACGTATTGTTTCGGGATGACGGACACGTCCGTGGGATGGTGCGAATGCGATGCATGCCGGGCGCTGGACCCGCCTGGCCCTTATCATTACCTGAACATCTCCACTCGTTTCCACAAGGTGGTGCAGGCGATGGCAGCGCAAGTCTATGCGCGTTATCCGAAGGCCCGGCTGTCGACCTGGGCGTATCACACCTACCGGGAAATTCCTGAGGGCGTGCAGCATGATCCGCGCATGCGGGTGTATTACTGCATCCACGGACGCTGCTACGGCCATCGCCTGGATGATCCGTCCTGTCGGCGCAACCGCCAGCAACTCGAACTCCTGAACAAGTGGCGGGAACGCTCCAGCGATGTCTATCTCTATGAATATCTCACCTGCACGCCGACTTTGTATGTGCCGAACGAGCGCGTCCAGGCGCAGGAAATTCGCTTGTATCGCGACTGGGGACTGACCGGGACTAAGTTCGAGGCTATGTACGCTGACAGTCGTTTTGTGGGCGCCAAAAACCCGAGCCGGAAGGACATTTTTCCCTCCAACTGGCAGTGGCTCTATGTCACTGGGCAGCTGTTGTGGGACCCGGATTTGGATGTCGATGCAATGCTGTCTGAGATTGAGGGATTGTATTATGGCGCGGCCGGCCCGGCGATGTCCAAGTACCACGACCTGCGTCGGCGCTTGTGGGAAAACACGCCGCACTGCATGGGCTATCCGACCGGCGACCAGCGGCGGCCGAACTTGCTCAACCAGCCGGGCAGCCGCCAAGAGCTGCTGCGATATCTGGCCGAGGCTGAAACCCTGGCGGCCGGGGACGCAAAGGTGATGGCGCGCCTGGCCCGGGACAGGCGCTACTTGGAGGACTACTGGATTGCGCCTAACGACGAAATGCGCGCTAAGGCCAGTCAGGCTCTGATGGCGCCGACAGCGTCGGGGAAAGTGACGATTGACGGCGACGGCAGTGACAAAGCCTGGGTCGGAGCTTTCTACACCTCGGACTTCCGGGAGTCTTTCACGCCGGAAAAGGCAGCTATCCCAGAACGCTTGCAGACAACGGTAGGAATGCTTTCCGACGCGGAGAATCTGTATTTCCTGGTGACAGCCATGGAGCCGAATCCCGCCGGAATCGTGACCAAGGCAACCGAAAAGGACGGCACGATCTGGTCGGACGACGCCATTGAATGCTTCCTCTATCCGCCCAGCGCGGACAATAGCTACTACCAGATTGTCGTCAATCCACGCGGTGTCGTCTTTGACGCGATCAATCCGGGCGCAGATGCGTCGTTCGACTCAGGCGTCGAGGTGAAGACGCGGATTCTGTCTGACCGGTATGTGATTGAAATGAGGGTTCCGGCTGCGCGCCTGGCGCCTTTCCGGCGCGGCGAAATCTGGCGCGTCCATTTTGCCCGCAACCGCCGCCAAGAGGACGCCGCGAAGAATTTCTCCTTGGATGCGGTGGCCTATCACGACACCTCGTCATACCGGTCTTTGGCGATTGGTTCGCCGTACCTGGCCAACGGTTCGTTTGACGATCTTGACGAGAATGGCAAGCCGGTGAAATGGGCGGTGTCCAAGGCCGAAGTGCGCGGGGAAGGGCCGAACAAGGCGCTGGAGATTGCCGCCTATGGCCATGCGTATCAGCTTTTGACTGACCGGGAGCTTTGGCAGAGTCCGCAGCCGCGTCCAATTGTGGTGACTTTCCGGGCGTCCGGCCAGGGCAAATTGAATCTCAGCATATTGCGCTACACCGACACGCCGGACGCCAAGGCGAAGCATGGTTACCATCGCACAGTGCATCCGACGCTCCGGTTGGCGTCCTTTGAGCTGGCGGAAGAGCCGGCCCTGTTCACTGCCTCGCATGTGATCCCGGCCGGGGAATGGGCCGGAATCATGTTCTCCACGGATAAGAAAGCCGTTCTGGATGATGTGGCCGTGACCTTGGAATAAATCGGCGAAAATGGTTTAATGAACCGTGGAAAAAGGGCGAGGGGCGAGAAGCTGTTGGTTTATCCGCAGATTACGCTGATGACGCAGATTTTTTAGGGTGTGTTATACAGGGAAACCAGCAGCGCAGCGGTAGAAACGTTAAAGGGACGAAACATATGGCAAACTAAAGTTTGAACTACGTGCGGCAGTCTAAAGGCTGAACTACATAGATGGCGTCCAAAAAGGTTTTTAACCACGAAAGACCAAGGGGGGGACTATAGCGTCTACAACCTAAAATTTATGTGTCACCCTTTACAGGGCTCCAAATATATGCCATCTCCCCAGGGCTGCGCCGTGCCTGGCGGCCCGGCTTACCCTGGGCTTCTATGTGTCGCCCTCCGGGCTTTTGCCGCTTTGCGGCTGTGAACGTTATGGACTCTGATTGTCGTATGTAAGCCTGGCGGCCCAAAGGGCTAGCAACATAAAAGCCCAGGGTGAGCGTAGCGAAGCCCTGGGTGAGGCGTATAATAATTTTGAGCCCCGCCAGGGGTGACACATAAGCGCCGTTTTGAGAAAAATCCTTTTTGGATGGGGCTACATACAAAAAAGCGGGCCGGGGGGCTGGTTAAAGCCATCCGGCCCGCCTGTTTAGCGGAACATCAGACCCGCGCGCTTATTCGGTCTGCGAGCGCGTGTAGGGGCAGGCCATGGTGCACATTTCGGCTGTGCACGGACGGATGCGGAGGATTGGATCGCGCTTGGCCAATGCGTCGGACAGCGCTTCCGGCGTGATGTTCTCCGGCGGCAGGATGTTAGTGTTGTTGCCGGACCACTTCAGGCCTTCTTCCGCGACCAGCGCGTAGCGGATGGCCCAGTCGCAGCGAGCCTGTTCCACGATGTTGAATTTCAAGGCATGGCCATCAACATCAACGGTGGTTTCACCCTTAAAGGCCTTGACGCTGCAAGCGTCCACGCAGCGGGAGCAGCCTTCGCACTTGGAGCGCAAGGCGTACAGCTCTGCGAGCTGGTCTTCGCGCAGCTCCTTGTCAGTGACGATGGCGAGGTAGCGCATGTTCGGGCCATAAGTCGGGTTATTGACGAAACCGCCCTTGGTGATGGTGCCCAAGCCAGCGCACACTGCGGCAATGCGATTGGCAAAGATATTGGCTTGCGGGCCACGAGGGTTGGAGGAATAC
>JAAZKI010000603.1 GCA_012799905.1 Lentisphaerota bacterium
AAAAACTAAAAACCTGGTTTGAATCGCTCGTGTTTCTCCTGGCTAAAAAACAACCCTAAAAAAAATTTCCGTGTATTCCGTGTATTCCGTGGTTAAAAAATTCCGCGTATTCTGTTTTCCCTATCATGATGCCCATGCTTATTTTTGATCTTGACGGCACCTTGATCGACTCTCGTGCCGATCTCGCCAAAGCCGTCAATCTGGCCCGAGCCGACTTTGGCCTGACAACGCTGTCGCTTGACGACGTGGTCTCCATGGTCGGAGACGGCGTCTACAACCTCATGCGGCGGGCCGTGCCCGGTCTTGCCAAGCCTGAGGACGTCGAGAAAGCCGTTGCCGCCATGCAGCGCCATTATCGCGAACACCTGCTTGATGAGACTTGCCTATACCCCGGAGTCGCGGAAACGCTGGCTGCCCTGAAGTCGGATTGGCGCCTCGCCGTGGTCACCAACAAGCCTGAAGCCGCTGCCCGGCATATCTGCGACGCCCTGGGCATCGGCGACTTGCTGGACGCGCTGG
Organism: Lentisphaerota bacterium; assembly: GCA_012799905.1. GTDB lineage: Bacteria > Verrucomicrobiota > Lentisphaeria > Oligosphaerales > Oligosphaeraceae > JAAZKI01. The sequence goes on from JAAZKI010000603.1 coordinate 520, forward strand.
TCGGGGGAGGGCGCTGCCCGCATTTGAAACCGCGGCCGGAACCGCTGCTGCTGGCGCTGGAGATGGCTGACGCCTCAGCAGTCGGTTCGTGGATGATCGGCGATCACCGCACTGACCTCGGTTCCGCTGCCGCCGCCGACCTCAAGGCGTGCTTCTGCGCTTACGGCTTCGGTGTCCAAGACGACCAGCGCGCCGATGCCGTCATCCAGTCTTTCCCTGACTTGCTGAAAGTCGTCAACCGAGCCTCCTGAACGATGCCCAAACGCCCATAAAGCCATCATGCCGCGCCATGCTTCCATATCGCTACACATGCTCGCCGGAGAATTTCGCTGCTTTGCGGCCAGAGGTCTTGGCTGCCCTGACCACCGCTGCCACTGCCTACCAACGCCAGACTGGCCAGACTATCACCGTCACCTCGGCCGGACGAACCCTGCGGCATTGCGCTGAGTTGATGGCCGCTTTTAACCGCAAGCAACTTGAGGCGATGTATTGCCGCCGCGGCTATCCTGACTATATCCGGCAGCTCGTCGCCGCCGCCGAAGCCAAGCAGGCGCCGCTTTCCACGGACGAAGCCTACGATATCCTCCGCCAACGCCGCGAAGGCTATATCTCCTACCACCTGTTCGGCGCCGCTGTTGACATCGCCACCAAAGACCTGCTCGACGCCAAGCGCCTGACCGAAATCCTGACCAGCTGCGGATTCGCGGTCAGCGATGAAACCCACCTCGGCATTCCCTGCCTGCACGCCTCCTACACCCAAGTGCCGACGCCACTGCCAATCGTCCGGGACTGACACGTCCCGATTGCAACCTCAATGCCTCCCAAACCCCGAAAGAAAAAACTCGTGACTGCCGACTTTGCCACTGAAGACAAGAAAATTTCCTACTGCATCGGCATTGACCTCGCCGTTAAAATCAGCCGTCTGCCTTTGCAATTAGACCTGGATGCTTTCCTGGACGCCTTCATCACCATCGCCGAAGGCCGGGAGCCGAAAATCATGCAGGAAGACTTTCAGAAGACCATGCAGGCTTTCCAGCAAAAACTGGAGCGGGAAGCTAACCAGGCCCAGTCAGACAACGCTGCGGCTGGCGATGCCTACCGCGCCAAAAATGCTGCTCGCGCCGGCGTTGTGACCACAGCCTCCGGACTGCAAGTGGAAATCCTTGAGCCTGGCCAGGGTGATTGCCCCAAGGCAGATTCCATTGTCCGCGTCCATTATGCTGGCACGTTGATTGATGGCGCAGAATTCGATTCGTCCTACCAGCGCGGCGAACCAGCCGAATTCCCGCTCGATCGCGTCATCCCTGGCTGGACTGAAGGCCTCCAGCACCTCTGCGTCGGCGGCAAAGCCCGCCTGGTCATCCCACCGGAATTGGCGTATGGCCAGCAGGGCGCCGGACCCGCCATCGGCCCTAATGCCACTCTTATCTTCCAAGTCGAATTGCTCGCTATATTGTAATGAGCTAAGCGCCGCAAGAATTTGCCTGCGGCCTGTGACCCCGGCTCCACGCCATTTCCGGCCTTTGCCCAACATTCAACCCCGTTCCCACAGGAGATTACTCATGTCCGCCATCATCATTGACGGCAAACAGGTCGCCGCTGATATCCGAGCCGAACTCAAGGCCAAGGTCGAAAAACTGAAAGCAACCACCGGCATCACGCCCGGACTGGCCGTAGTCCTAGTCGGCGACGACCCCGCCTCCAAATCCTACGTGACCGCCAAAGAAAAGGCCTGTGCGGAAATCGGCCTTTACTCTGACGACAATCGCCTGCCTGCCGACTGCTCACAGGAGCACCTGTTGCAGCTGATCGACCGCTTGAATCGCGATCCGCGCATTCACGGCATCTTGGTGCAGCTGCCCCTGCCCAAGCACATCGACGAAACGCAAGTGATCATGGCGATTGACCCGGCCAAGGACGTCGACGGCTTCCATCCGGTCAATGTCGGCCGCATGGTGATTGGCGAAAAGGCCTTTTTGCCCTGCACGCCGCACGGCGTGCTCCAACTCTTGCAGCGCTCTGGCATCAAGACTTCCGGCGCTCACGCTGTCATTGTCGGCCGCAGCAATATCGTCGGCAAGCCCCTGGCTAATCTCCTCTTGCAGAAGACAGCGTCCGGCAACGCCACCGTCACCATCTGCCATACCGGCACCCGCGACCTGGCGCATTTTACCCGCCAGGCCGACATCGTCATCGCCGCTGCTGGTCGACCCAATACCATCACTGCTGACATGATTCGGCCTGGCGCTGCTGTCATCGACGTCGGCGTCAACCGCGTTGAAGACCTGCAGGCGCCCCGTGGGTACCGGCTGGTCGGCGACGTCGATTTTGAGGCTGTCCGCGCCAAGGCGTCTTACCTGACTCCGGTTCCGGGCGGCGTCGGCCCCATGACCATCACCATGCTTTTGCACAACACCGTGCAGGCAGCGTCCGAAGCGCGCTGAC
>JAAZKI010000095.1 GCA_012799905.1 Lentisphaerota bacterium
CGCGGAGGGAGCGGGCGCGTTCTGGGTCCAAGGCCAGCTCGAACTGGCGTTCCCAGTCGAAGTCGGCTCGGGCTCGGCTGATTGCGTCGTCGCGGTCGCGGGCATGCGGCCGCCCCAGGGCGACATCGGCCGCGTGCGCGGCGATCTTGTAGGCGATCACGCCATTGCGGACGTCCTCGGCATTAGGCAGGCCAAGGTGCTCCTTGGGGGTGACATAGCAAAGCATGGACGCGCCATGGAAAGCGCCCATGGTAGCGCCGATGGCAGAGGTGATGTGGTCATAGCCGGGAGCGCAATCAACCACCACCGGCCCGAGAATATAGAATGGCGCGTCGTCGCAAAGCTCGATTTCGCGCTTCATGTTCATTTCAATTTGGTTGAAGGGAATATGTCCGGGGCCTTCGACCATGGCCTGGACGCCGGCCACACGGCAGCGGCGAACCAGTTCGCCCAGGGTTTTCAACTCCGCGAACTGGGCGTCGTCGCTGGCGTCGGCCAGGCATCCGGGCCGCATGCCATCGCCCAGCGACAGGGTGACATCGTACTGCCGACAGATATCCAGAATCTCGTCAAAGCGAGTGTAATACGGATTTTCGCGGTTGTTCTGACGCATCCAGCGAGCCAAGATAGAGCCGCCGCGGCTGACAATGCGAAGCAGGCGCTTCTTAGCCAGCTCTATGTGGTCATACAGGATTCCGGCGTGGATAGTCATGTAGTCAACGCCTTGCTCCGCCTGTTCTCGGATGACCTCAAGGATGAGTTTTTCGTCCAATTCGTCCGCCCCGCCGGCGCGAGCCAGTGTTTCATAGATCGGCACCGTGCCGATCGGCGCCGGGCTGTTCTGGACGATTTTCTGGCGGATGCCGATGATATTGCTGCCGGTGCTCAAGTCCATGACCGTGTCAGCCCCATAGCGCAAGGCGTGCTGCAATTTTTCCAGCTCTTGGCGCGGGCAGCTCGACAGGGACGAATTGCCGATATTGGCATTGATCTTCGTGCGCAAAAGCCGCCCGATCCCTATAGGCTGCAAATGGCGATGGTTGACATTGGCGGGAATGACGATGGTTCCGACCGCGACCCCGGCCCGGATTTCTTCCGGCTGGCGATATTCGCTGGCAGCGACCTGGGCTATCGCCGGCGTGATCTCGCCAGCAGCAGCGCGCTGCATCTGGGTGACAAGTTTCTCTGATGACATTGAAAGGCACTTTCAGTGGTTGAACAAAAACATATATACGACAGCGGCAACACAGCCAAAGACATAATGTAACCGCGATTGACCGACAGGACAGCCGACCCGGGGAATTTGGCCGTCTGGTTGTCGACGACGTCATCGCCTCAAGGCTGGATGTTGCCTGGTGCAGGCGCTGACGCCGTATCTAGCGACAAAAAAACGGTTTGGTGGTAATCACAGGCCCAATCGGCCAGGTAGCGTTCCGTGGTCACCTCACAGGGCGCGTGAGCCGCAGTGGACGGGACACATGCCGGCAAGCCGGTATTCGCGGCCTTTCCGAAGCAGCGCCGTTTCAGCCAGACCAATAGGGGTTGCCCGCGCAAGACGGTGCATAAACGTTTTCGCCAGTGGTCATGCAACTGCAAAGACGAGCCGGTAAAGAGATATCGCAGCTGCTCCCAAATTCCGCAAGTCATGGCCCGAATCGCCTCCTGGTAGTTCTCATATTGCAAATCAAGATCACGCAGGTACCATTTTTGTCTTGCTGCCAGAGCCAGAGCCTGGGTCTGGGTGATAAGGCGTTTTTTTACACCTATTTCAAAATCCGTCAAGCGCTGCTCAAAACAACGTCGGTACACATCGACCAATTTTAGTTGGAATTGTTTGACTTTAAGGGCGGTGTCTCGATCCAAACCCAGAAAACTATGTCCATCAATCCGATAGCGCAAAATCACCTCGGGCAGTTTGACATAAGTGCCACCCAAGGCGAAAACTCTTGTATAGAGCGGATAATCTTCGACCTTGAGTTCGGACGACAAAGGCGGAAAATCTGCAAAAACACACCGCCGCCAGCACAGCACCGCGCCAAAACCGACTATTTGCTTCGGGTCACTATAGCCCAGGCTGCGGCCGACACCGTCGATGATTTCATAATTAGCGCCAAAAGCCAGCGCTCGCGGAAATCGGGCAATCCCGTCCGCGACGGCAGCGCAACGGTTTGGCAACGAGATGTCATCGCCAGCGGCCATGAACAGCCATTCCCCCGATGACAGCGTAAAAGCCTGGTAAAAATTGGCTGCGATGCCGAGATTGCGGGGATTGCGATGCAGGATCACGCGATGATGACCGCGATAAGCAGCTGCAATTTCCGAGGCTATCTCATACGTTCTATCCGCAGAAACATCGTCGCAAACGATGATTTCCAAGTCCGGATAATCCTGGGCCAAGGCACTATGCAAAGCCTCGGCAATGTATCTTTCCTGATTATAGGTTATCATCAGGAAGGACATTCGGGGCAGACTCTGGCTTGAGCCGGGGAAGTGAGTTGACATGGACAACCTGCTTTTTTGTTATTCGCGTCTATCAGCGCAGAATTTCGCTCAAGCGGAGGCATGCTTTCGCAGTGCCTCGTCCGCGCTCGGCACCCTTACTTTCGCCGCCAGCGTCGTCGCCATTTCTGGATTGGGTCCGTCAAGCGGATAAGCGCCAGGCGAACCCTGAATGACAGATCGAAAATCACCAGGCTCAGCGCACCGGCGTGGCGGTATTCCTTGAAATAATGGCGGAAACTTTCTTGCAGGATACGAACAAAGCGCGTGCTGGTGATATGGCGTTCCGTGGTCTTGCCGGAATAGTGGTCGATAGTGACCGTCGGGCAATACAGCGCATGCTTGTTAATCGTCGCATACCGTTCTGCGATGATCTGCTCCTCGCAATACAAAAAAGTCGCTGGGTCAAACATGCCGACCACTTGGAATTCCGCTGCCCGCATCACGAAAAAACACCCACACACAAAATAGCAGGGCGTCACGCAGTTCGTCTGCGCTGGCATTAAGTAGGCGTGGTCACGGTCGCCGAAGCGGTTCAAGACCGGAAACAGGAAATTGTAACAGACGAGCCGCCAGAACGACTGGGGCCGAACAAAGGGCGGCTGCTCGTTGCCATTGCGGTCGATGATGCGCGGCCCCGCCATGCCAGCCTCAGGATGACTGGCCAGCTGGCTGACCAACTCCTCCACTGCCCCGCCCTCGCGCAAGCCAATGTCGTTGTTCGAAATCAACAGCCACTGCACAGCAGGGAAGTTTTGCATCAGGAACTGCACGCCGAGGTTGTTTCCCTTGGCAAAGCCGAGATTCTCTTCGACGTGAATCATAAAGAGCTCAGCACCACGGTCGCCGACTGTGCCATCGCGTTCGACCAGTTCCGCCTGGCAAGCCTCGGCCTGCTTGACCACAAAGGCGGCATCACTGCCCAAATCGACAACGACCGTCTTGCACGGCAGCGTAATCTTGGGCAATTCTTGGCGGACAAAAGCGACCGTGTCATCAAATGACTTGTAGGCGACGACGACGATTCCCAACATATTCAGACCTTTGCATTGAATGCGTTGTCGGCTAGAGGCGCGACGACGCGCTGTTGTCAACGGCTTGCCGCAACTCGCGGGCAGCGGCTTCCGGATCCGAAGCAGACATAATGGCGGAGACGACCGCGACGCCGTCAGCGCCGCAGCGCATGGGCAGAGCCAAGTTGCCGGCATTGATGCCGCCGATGGCGACAATCGGGATGCGCACGGTCTGTTTGATGCGTTGCAGCTCGTCAGCGCTCACAGGCTTGGCGTCACTCTTGGTGCCAGTCGGAAATATGGCGCCAACGCCGAGGCAGTCAGCCCCGTCGCGTTCAGCCTGAATTGCCTGTTCAACGGTCTGGGCGGAAACGCCGAGCTTCATGGCCGGAGGCATCAAGCGCCTGGCCACAGCCGCCGGCAAATCGCTTTGGCCGATATGCAAGCCGTCCGCCTCGACCGCCAAAGCGATGTCAAGGCGGTCGTTGATCCAAAGAGGCACGCCATGACTATGCGCTAACTCGCGCACTTGGATAGCTAAATCAAAAAACTCGCGCGAGCTAGCCTCCTTTTCGCGCAACTGAATCATGGTGACCCCGCCGCGTAAAGCGGCGTCCAAAACCGTCAGAAAATCGCGGCCAGCCAAATACGACCGGTCAGTGACAAGGTATAAGCGCATATCTAACATGATCAAAAATACCTATCTTTTAGGGGCGTTTTCTAGGGGCGAGGGGCGAGGGGCTGAATGCTGAATGTTGAATGTTGAATGCTGAGGCGCATTTCATAATTCATAATTCATAATTCGTTAGGCGCGAGGGGCGAGAATTAGGCGCGAGGGGCGAGGGGTGAGGGGCGAAGACCGCTTCTGCCCACAATTCATCATCTGCTTAGACCCCATCCAAAAAGGATTTTTCTCAAAAC
>JAAZKI010000124.1 GCA_012799905.1 Lentisphaerota bacterium
TGAATGCCGAATACCGAATGCTGAGGCGCATTTCACAATTCATAATTCATAATTCATAATTCATAATTCGTTAGGGGCGAGGGGCGAGAGGCTTTGTTTAGGGGCGAGGGGCGAGGGGCGAGGGGCGAGGGGCGAGAATTAGGGGCGAGGGGCATTTCATAATTCACAATTCATAATTCATAATTCACAATTCATACATGTCCACATCTACTTTCTCCGCAGGCATTTAACCACGTGGAGCCACGCGCTCATGTTTGCCGAATACATCATATCCCTGCTTGAGCTGACTTCCCTGACCGTGTTCGCCATGATGCTGCACTCTCTGCGCCGGATTCTCGGGGTCATCCCCCTTTACATGGTGATGGGAAGCTTCTTCGTGCTCGGCCAAATCGCTCTGCTGCCGCAAATTTCCCAGATTTTCCAGGAGCCGGCCAAGTCCGGATCGCTCGTCTACGTGCTCGCCATCGTGCCGGTTCTCCTCATGTTCCTCATCATCTACGAGAGCGAAGGCGCCCAGGAAGCACAACGCACGGTACTTGGGTTTCTCATCCTCTCCCTAGTATCCTTCTACATCATTCAACTCCTCGTCAGACAGTTCAATCTGAACGCCGACTTTGGTGCGGACACGGTGGCCCTGTCCGTCGATCGCGGGGTCAAAATGCAGCGGCTGCTACTGGCCATGACCTTCCTGCACCTGGCCTTGTTTCTCTTCCTGCCCACCTTCTATCAAATCCTCCGCAACTGGGGCGTGCCCATCATCTTCTGCCTCCTTTTCCCAATCTGTTTCTTCCTCGCCACCAGCAGCCTGTTTCTGCGACTTTTCGACTCGGATACATTCGTCGACCATTCCTGGCAGACCTGGCTGGGCCGGCTATTGGCTGTCTTCTGGGTCTGCCTACTGGCGAACGCCTATCTCGCCCTCGGAAAAATGCTCCGGGTCGAAAGGCGCCTGCCGTTCGGATTCCTCTCGTCCTTGCTTGGATATTTCCGCAGCACCAGCCAAATGCGCCAATCCGTGCTGGAATGGGCTGACCGCTACCAGGCGGTGTTCGAAAACAGCGGCGAATTGATTTTCCTGCTGGACGCGCAGGGAGTCATCCTCAACGCCAACACCGCTGCCGCCGACACCTTCGGCACGCTCCTCAGTAAGCCTAAATTCGCCTTGGCCGACCTAATCACCAACGCCGAAGGACGCCCCTTCCTCTGGCCGGAAGCCTGGCGGAAACTGCTGGCCAATGAAAGCGGTCGGCGCATCAACACCTATCCCGACATGCTCCTCCACCTGCCTGACCGCAAAACCATGAACATCAGCTTCAATCTTTCTCACGCCGTAGTCAATGAGAATGACATGGCGCTGCTCATCGCCCATGACATCACAGCCCAGCGGGAGCGCGAACTGGAGCGCCAACAACTGGAAGAACAGCTCATGCACTCCCAGCGCATGGAAGCCATCGGCGTCCTCGCCGGCGGCATTGCCCATGACTTCAATAATCTCTTGCACACCATCCAGGCCAACATCGAAATGCTTAACCGGCAAACCATGCCGATACCGGCGAAAGCCATGCTCGGAAACATCGAAGAAGCCAGCAAACGAGCCAGTGGACTGACCAGCCAGCTGCTGGGATTCGCCCGCAAAGGCAAATTCCAGGCGGAAATCATCGACCTGGGCGCACTGATCCAACAGGCGGAGAAATTCTTCCAATCCGGCGCCAAGGACATCGACAGCAAAATCATCATCGAGCCTACTCCTCTCCTGATCAAGGGCGATCTCACCCAGCTGCAGCAGGTCATCCTCAACTTGCTCATCAATGCTAAAGACGCCCTGGCTGACAAGGAGGGCGAGAAGGCTATCGTCATCCGGGTGGAAACCGTCCGCGCCGACATGCCGGAATGGAAGACGAGTCCGTTCCGCGGAAATCGCGCGGCAGACTTCATCTCGGTCACCATCCGGGACAATGGCTGCGGCATGCCGCCGCAAGTCAAAGAGCATATTTTCGAGCCATTCTTCACCACCAAGCCGCCTGGTCAAGGCACCGGCATGGGCCTAGCCATGGCCTACGGCTGCATCTCCAACCACCGCGGCTGGATCAATGTCAGCAGCACGCCCGGCGAGGGCAGCGTCTTCACCATCCTCCTCCCCAAGGCCCACGATCTACCCGAATTGTGAAACAAACCGCCTTCCATCAGTGTCAATACCTTAATTGTCCATCGGCATACTCCGCCTGGACAACGCCTTCCCTATCACCTGCAATCATAAGGACTGCCCCATGACCACCCTCGTCACCAACGCCCATCTCATTTCCCCTGACGTCGAGCTGCACAAGGCCGCCATTCTCCTGGACGGCGCTCGCATCAAAAAAGTGCTCCAGCCTGGAGACGCCAAGCCGACCGCTGACCAAGTCTTTGACGCCAAAGGCCAAATGGTCGTGCCCGGCTTTATCGACACCCATTTCCATGGCGGCATGGGCTATGAAAACACCAGCGACGACCCCAAGGCCGTCAGCATCATCGCCGAAGCAAAACTAAAAGAAGGCGTCACCTCCATCTGCCCGACCACCCTCACTCTGCCCCAGGAAAAATTGGCTGCCAGCCTGAAAAACATCGAGGCGTACCGCAAGAAGCCGGCCTTCTCCAAGGTCATCGGCACGCACCTGGAAGGCCCGTACATCAACCCCGAATGCATCGGCGCACAAAACCCGGCCTTTCTGCGCAAGGCCGACATCAAGGAAGTGCAAGCCCTCAACAAGATTTCCCCAGTGTCCATAGTGACCTATGCGATTGAAATGCCCGGCAGCCTGGAATTCACCGAGCAACTCTGCGCGGCCGGCATCTGCCCGTCCTGCGGCCATACCAACGCGACTTTCGCGCAATTTGAAGAAGGCCGCCAGCGCGGACTCAAGCGCCTCACCCACTTCTGCAACCAGATGACCAAACTCCATCACCGCGAAATCGGCCTGGTCGGACTCGGACTCTACCAGGATGACGTCGCCATCGAAATGATCTGCGACAAAATCCACCTCTGCCCAGACATGATCCGCCTGGCTTTCAAAGTCAAGCCGATTGACAAAATCATCATCATCACCGACGCCATGGAGGCGACCGGCCTAGCTGACGGCAATTACCAACTCGGCGGCCTGGCCGTCGTGGTCTCCGAAGGCGCCGCCCGCCTGGCTGCCAACGGCGCCCTGGCTGGAAGCACGCTGCAATTCAACAACGCCCTCAAGAACATCGTGGAAGTGACCGGCATGCCGCTGCCGCAGCTGATTAAGACCACCTCTCTCAATCAGGCAAACTCGCTCGGCCTGAAGGACTTGGGCAAAATCGAACCGGGCTATATCGCTGACTTGGCCATTCTTGACGACGACTTCAAGGTCACGGCCGTCTTTGTCGACGGCGTCCGAAAAGTCTGAACCGTTTACCCGCCGCTGGCCGGTCACCAAAAATTACCCGGCCAGCGGCAGGCGGCCTGCCTTCAGCCGCCTTGAATCCCCTCTATGAGCATCGCTGACATCACATCACCGGAAGACCTGCGCGCACTCCCCGACGACCAGCTCCCGGCTCTGGTCGAGGACATCCGCGCCGAGCTTATCGCCACCGTCGCTAAGCAGGGCGGACATCTGTCCTCAAACCTCGGCGTGGTTGAACTGACCGTCGCCTTGCACCGCGTCTTTGACGTCCGCAAAGATGTCATCATCTTCGACACCGGCCACCAGTCGTATGTGCACAAACTGCTGACTGGACGCCTGGACGCATTCCGGAAACTGCGCCAGGACGACGGATGCAGCGGCTTTCCCAATCGCGCCGAAAGCCCATTCGATTATTTTGGCGTCGGCCATTCCGGCACTGCGGTTTCCGCCGCCCTGGGGTTTGCCGCTGCCCGCGACCGCACCGGCGGCAACGGCAAGGTCGTGGCCGTTCTTGGTGACGGCGCTCTCGGCTGCGGCTCCTCGCTTGAAGCCATCAACAACCTCGCCGTCACCACCCGCGACTTCATCCTGATTCTCAACGACAACAAGATGTCGATCTCCCCCAATGTCGGGGCGCTCTCCCATTGCCTCAGCCGGGTCATTTCCGGGCGTAGTTACAACCGCTTCAAAGTCTTCTGCGCCAACGCAGTTCAGCGCATCCCGATGATTGGCCCGCGCCTCCGCTCCTGGATCAGCCGTTTGGACAGCGCCGCCAAGCAGCTCTTCCTGCCAACCGCCTTTTTCGAGGAGCTCGGCTTGCGCTACATCGGACCAATTGACGGCCATGACCTGCCCCAGTTGACCGACACCCTGCACCGAGTCAGCCAACTGCACGGCCCCCGCCTCGTCCACGTCTTGACCGTCAAAGGCAAAGGTTGCCGTTTCGCCGAAAAAAAACCCACCTGCTTCCACGGCACCGCGCCTTTCAACCCGCAAACCGGCGACCTGCTGCAACCGAAGCCGAAAGCGACCTTCTCAGCGACCCTCGGCCAAACCTTGTGCACGCTCCACCAGGAAGACCCACGCATCGTCGCCATCACGGCTGGCATGCCGGAAGGCACTGGCCTGCATAAATTTGCCAAGGCCTTTCCCAATGCTTTCTACGATGTCGGCATCGCCGAAGCGCATGCCGCCGCCTTTGCGGCCGGCCTGGCAGCGGCTGGCCAGCGCCCCATCATGGCCGTATACGCCAGCTTCAGCCAGCGGGCTGCGGACTACGTTTTCCATGACGCCTGCCTCCAGGAACTCCCGGTCATCTTCTGCCTGGACCGAGCCGGCGTTGTTGCTGACGGCCCGACCCACCACGGTATCCAGGACGTCGCCTTCTGGCGTGCCTGCCCCAACCTGGCTGTACTCCAGCCAGCTGATCAGGACGACCTGGCGGCCATGCTCCGCCTAGCGCTCACGCGCCATCATCCCGTGGTCATCCGCTATCCAGCCGGAAACGCCGCCCCGGTGACCGCACAACATCGCCCCCTTGAATGGGGCAAAGCCGAAATACTCGAAGCCGGCAGCGCCCCGGTCGCGCTTTGGGCCGTTGGCCGCGAGACCGCCATCGCCCTGCAAGCCGCGGAACTTCTGCGGGAGCGCGGCGTCGCCATCACGGTCGTGAACGCCCGCTTCACCATCCCTTTTGACGCTGGCCTGATGCGCCGCCTGCTCAACGACGGCATGACCATCGTCACCCTCGAAGACCATTGCCTGGAAGGGGGCTTCGGCTCAATCGCCCGCGACAGCCTGGCCGATATCCCCGACGCCCGCATCGTCAAACTCGGCTGGCCCCGCGCCGTCCTTCCCAACGGCCCGGTCGTCTCCCTGCGGCAACGCTTCTCCCTCACCCCGACCAGCATCGCCGAGACGATTCGCGGCCTGCTCACACGCTCTCCAGCGCCTCTCCACGACGGCTTCTCCCTAGCCGCAACGCCTCTTTACAGCCTGACCTCCTCCCGCACCCCCTGAATTCATTGATTCCCAACCACACCCTTTCAGCCATGTCACCCAACTTCACTGACCTCGTCCGCGGCGACCTTAGCCAGGCCAGAGACTTCCTCGCCCTGACGCTTGGCTACGCCTATGTCATGCGTCATAGCGCCAGGCAGCTGCTGGCCTATCATAACCTGATTGACGATGCTGCCCGCAGCCTCAATCAGTCAACCCGGGATTTCATCCGCAACGCCGGCGTCATCACCACCCAGCTGCAACAATGGTCGGAAGCCATCGTGCCGGATTGCATGGTCGATTCCGTCCGCGAAAACCTGGCTTTGCGGCCAATCCTCGAAGGCATCGCTGACCAATGCCAGAAACTCTCCCCAACGCCAATTCCCTTAAAGGTGTCAATCAAGAGCGACCAGGCTATCTACGCTGATCCTTACCAGATGCAGCAGGCGGTGATTGATATCATCCTCTGGCTGGCGCCCCAGCTACCGCCCGGCGGCGCCATCCACCTCGCCGGCGGCAGCGTGCAGTTCACCCACAATAACTTCACTGTCCTGCGCAGCGAATGCACCCCAGGCGCCTATTCCGTCATCGGAATCACCACGGAACCCCTGGCCTTGGAAGACTACATCGCAGCCGCAGAAGCCCTGACCATGCCGCCAAAGCCCTCCCCAGACCTCAATATGCTGCATTGGCTCGGCGTCGCCAAAATCCATCATGGCGACCTTTTCCTGCATCGGGACGGTTCTCAGCGCGGCGTGGTTATGATTTTGGAACAGCCGCCGCCCAGCGAGGAGACGACGACGCCGGAATCCGCTGTCAGCAGCAATCAAGAAACCATCCTCCTGGTCGACGATGAAGACATGATCTGGGACGTAATCAGCAATATGCTCAAAACGCTTGGCTACACCGTCCTTCTCGCTTCCAACGGCCGGGAAGCGGTTGACATCTATCGCAACAACCCCGGCCAGATTGACCTCGTCCTGCTTGATATGGTTATGCCGGAAATGAACGCCCGCGAGGCCTTCTTTATCCTTAAAGAGATTGATCCGAACGTCAAGGTGCTGCTGTCCAGCGGCTTTGTCTCTGAGGCTGACACCCAGGACGTGCTTAACGCCGGCGCTCGCGGCTTCCTCCGCAAACCGTATTCTATGCGCGACCTGGCGCAGAAAGTGCGCGATATCCTTGACCATTGAGCCATAATAACCGCCCACCCTTTTCCCAATCTGGAGATGTCGTTCATGAAACCGAAAGTCATGCTCATCGGCGATTCCATCCGCCTGTATTGCCAGGCTGAAATCACGCGGCAGCTGGAAAACGACTTCACGGTCTGGGGGCCGGAGGAGAATTGCCGGTTCGCCAAATACACTGCCAAGCAGCTTCCGGTCTGGTTCGGCGTTGTCGGCACTCCCGATGTCATCCATTGGAACAACGGCCTTTGGGACACCACCCACCTCTATGCTGAAGACGGGCCGTTCACCCCGCTTGAAGAATATCTGCGCTACCTGGCCATCGTCCTGCGCGAGTTGCGCAAACGCTGCCCGAAGGTCATCTTCGCCACCACCACGCCGGTCGTCGAACCGCATGCGACCCAGAAGAACAGCGTCATCAGCGCCTACAACCAGGCCGCTACAGAGTTCATGCAAGCCCAGGGCGTCCCGGTCAACGACCTGTACGCATTCGTCTATCCGCAGCGCACCACTTGGCTCTGCGAAGACGGCTGCCATCCTGCCGAGGCCGGCAAAGCCGCTATCGGCGCTGAAGTCGCCCGCGTCATCCGCAGCTGCGCCGCCAGTTGATGCGACCCGCGTAAACGATCACCGATTGATACTTGGGGTTCCGGTAAGCTGCAGAGCTAGGGCACCCCGGGTAAAACACTTTAGTGGACAATGGACAATGGACGTTAGTGGACTTTCATGGACGTTAGTAGACGATGGACTGTGGACATAAGTGGACGTCAGTGGAGAGTGGACGTGGACGGAAGTGGACTTTAATCGACAGTGGAGCTTTCGACACATGTCCTCCACAGGCTTCCAGCCGGCAAATTGTATCATGCTTACAGTCATGCCCCCCTAGCGCCGCAGACGCAAAAAGATGTGGATGGTGTGGACATGGCGGATGGTGTAGTCCAAACTCACTCTCGCCCCTCGCCCCTTTCCTGACTCCGCTGTGCGTCAAAACCTCGAGTATCAATAAGTGACCGATTACGATAGCCGGGACGAAAACACGCCTGTCGCCTCGCATAATTGAGGTCAGGCATTATATTTTATGTCATCCAATCGGGGTGCCTGGGCCGAGTTGGCCCGCGCTGAGATCACACCCGTATAACCTGAACCGGATAATGCCGGCGGAGGAAATTGTGATGCCAGTCATCAGAGACTATCTTCCCATTTGGGGATGCCAAGCCGTCTCGCCGCGAAGGCCAGCCTCCAGCAAGGCCCGCCTCGCCAGCCAGGGCGGCTTTTCTCATTTTCCGCTGCCAGCGCCGGTTCCAATCCAATCGACGAGGAGAACGCGGAAAAATGGCTATGGAAAACATTATCACGACGGCGATCATCCGGCAATTTGCAGACAAATTATCAGCCGGCACTGACCTTGACGTCGCCTTTGTTGGCGGCGGCCCCTCAGCCCTGGTCGCGGCAGCGGAGCTGGCCAAGAAAGGCCTGAATACAGCGATTTTTGAAAAAAGCCTGGCGCCCGGCGGCGGTGTCTGGGGCGGCGGCATGTTGTTCAACGAAATCGTTGTCCAGGAAAACGTCCTCGGCATCCTGGAGCAGATTGGCATCAGCTGTCAGGCCGTGCCGGACGCCAAGGGCTACTACACAGTCGACTCCGTCGAAATGGCCAGCGGTCTGATTTTCAACGCCGTCAAGGCTGGCGCTAAAATCTTCAACGCCATGTCCGTCGAGGACATTGTCTTCAAGGAAGGCCGAGTCAATGGGCTGGTCATCAACTGGGCGCCGGTGCGTAAGCTGGCCATGCCCGTCGACCCCCTCACCGTCATCGCCAAGGCCGTGGTTGACGCTACTGGCCATCCCTGTGAAATCATCCGCATCGCTTGCGAGAAAGCACAGGTCAAAATCGCCACTGAAACCGGCGGCGTTCTCGGCGAAAAGCCGATGTGGGTTCAGAATGGCGAGCAGCAGACCGTCGACAGCACCGCAGAATACTATCCCGGCCTGTTCGCCTGCGGCATGAGCGCGACCAACGTGACCGGCGGCTATCGCATGGGGCCCATCTTCGGCGGCATGATCCTCTCCGGATTGAAAGCCGCTGACCTGATCGCCAAATCACTCGCCAGCCTGGAGAAACGCTGAGCATCCGCGACCGCGACTGCTTCACAGCGCCCAACGTCGCATGTCCATACTACTATCCGCCAACTTCTTGTTTTTTGTGAAAGATTTCCTTCAAATCAGCACTTTTGTGTCGCCTCCCCGAGGCTCAGGCTTGGGGGGGCATCCACCCCCAGGTTCCGCTCCGCCTCACCTGGGGTTACTCATGGTGCCACCTCTACGAGGTTGGGGTGGCCCTCAGGTCATTCTGGCCAAGCGGGAGGCGACTTGAAGTGTTTCTCCACGCCATCCGGCTGTTCAGGCTGAATAGTCAAA
>JAAZKI010000545.1 GCA_012799905.1 Lentisphaerota bacterium
AGCGTAGGTTGGCCGGCTCAAAAATAGGATAGCCGACGGTGTTCAAGGCGGCAAACAGCACCAGGGATAAGGCCAGTTGGCGGATTCGCATGGGAGAACTCTCCTGCATAAGATGGTGGATAACAGCCGCAATAATGCGCAATATCACCATAATGCGGGTTTCCCGGAATAAAAGCCAAAAACACGGCGCCAACGAGAATTTTCGGTGTATGGGGTAGTGGGTCAGTCTACTGTAGCGCCTCTGCAAGGCGCCAGTTTTGGGGCATGCCTCCCCCCCAGGCTAAAGCCAGTGGTTATGCATGGTTAAGCGCCTACGGTGCATGTTGATATGACTGTAAGCATGATGCATCTTCACCGTCTGAGAACCTGTATAAGATACGTGCCTTTGCTCCGCTTGTCCATTACTGTCCACTTCCGTCTACGTCCACTACCACTAGCGTCCTCTAAAGTCCACAGTCCATCGTCTACTAACGTCCATTAAAGTCCACTTCCGTCCATTGTCCACTGTCCACTAAAGTGCCTTACCCGGTGCGCCTGGCGCTTTCGATTAGTGACAACTTCTGATTCTGGCTAATAGGGTGTTGCCTGCCTGCCGTTGCTTGGGGATATTTTCCCCGACGCTTACCAGTGCTTCATTTTCTGAGAGAATGCACGGGTGGAAGTTGCCCATTAAGGCAGCCTGTTGCTTGTCTGCGTCGGTATACCGTAGCGGGAACACGCAAGCTTCGCTTTCTTTCAGCAGGCATTTTTTTTGCGGGTCGAATTCGGCCATGAAAAGTGGACTGCGCCAGCGAATTACATTTTCATTGTCATCAGTTTTGCGTGTATAGACCAGGTACAGCTTGCCGCCTAATTCCAGCCAGTGCTGCTGGGTGGTGCTCATGGTTAGCGTTTCGTTATCTTGCCAGCGCCAAGCTTGCAGGGCTGACCAGTGCAGTCCGTCATCGGAGTCTGCGTGATAGCCGTGTCCGTCTTCAGCTCTCAAGGTGAGATAGAATTTGCCCTTGAAGTATGCGAGCGAGGGCTCCAGCAGACCTCTTCCTGCTTGGTGCGTAAGGATGTTGCCGCGTTTTTTGGCGAAGATTTGTTCGCCGTCAAAGCCGCAAAGGAAGGTGCAGCACTGTCTGTCCTGTCTGCCCCAATCTGCAAAAGTGAAGGGTATAATCATATCACCGTCAGGCAGGATAAGTTTTTGCGTGCAGCCGCAAACAAAGGAGCTGTTTTTTTCGAAGCCTTCAAAGCGCAGCTCTTTGCGTTCCGACCAATTGCCTTGCAGGTCGCCGACGCTATAGACCCCATAGCGTTGCAGGCTTTGCTGCTTTTTGCGTTGAAAATCGCCTAAGGTGTCCAGGAAGCCTTCTTTCAGGTAAAAGACATTGTGGCCAATGGCGAGCAGGCGTCCTGTTTGCGGGTGATAATCTGGAACCACGTCACAGACTCCCTCAAAGACCGTGCCATTGTCATAGGGATTGATTCCCAGGCTCGGTATGGGGCGCGGACTGCTCCAGCTTTCGCCTTTATCCGTAGAACAGCAGCTCAGCACAGGCCCGTAAAAATCGCTGCCGCGTACGGTTTGCAGCGTCATCACCAGCAAGCCGCTTTGCGGTACGAGGCAGATTTTAGGGTGAAAATAAGCCTCGTTATCAGGACTTTGACGAAAAATGATTTTGTTTTCAATGTGCAAAGTCATGTTACCTTCACTCCTTGGGTTGGCGAGGGTACTTGTCCAGCTGCTGTTTATTCCGGTCGCTTGATAGCGTTGTTGTACTCAAGGGCGTTTTCGAGGATTTTGGTGTTTCCGCGCAGGTCGCCGGTGATGATGACCATGCCCTTGCCGTATGGTCTGGCGATCATGTAGGGTTTTTCCACGCGCTTGGAGTCATGCTGGGAGAGAAGGACTTCCCAGGCTTCGGGGACGGCCGGCTCCAGGAAGCCAGTCGGGGCGGGCTTCAGGGTCTTCCAGACATCGTTGGGAACAGTGGCAAAGGAGGATTTGGTCACCGAGGTGGTCTTCAGGATTTTGAGGGCGTCTTCGACGAATTTCACCTCAAAGCTCGGGTCGTTGAAATGCAGCGGAAGCTTTCTGATCCAGAAATAGGAGGAGAAAATGGCGACAGCGCCTTCCCGGATGGCGGGGATGAGCTGCTCTGCGTAGAATTCTGCCGAAAAGTCGTTTTTGTAGGTTTCGATGAAGATAAGCTTGGAGTCGGTCAAGTCAAGTTCGCGGGCGCCGTCAGCGCCGACGGCGTGTACGCATTGCCAGCCAGCGTCATAAAGATCGCTCTTGAGGTTATTGAAGCGCGGGTTTTCGATGTCGGCGCGGCTGATCCAGGCCAGGCGTCGATTGGGGTCGGTGTTGGCGCTGAAGATGATGGTGGCGCCGGAGGCGACGTCGTGATACAGCGGGATGGGGAAGCCGCTGGCCTCGGGCTTGCTGTTGCGGATGACGACGATTTGCCACTGGTCGCCGGGCTTGGGAGTGCTGCCGAGGGACGCGAAGGGAATCTTCAATTTGAGGCGCCAGCCATCGGGGATCAGTTCAGTTTTAGCGTCCAGGGCGGGGTTCCAGGATTTGTCAGCGCCGATGGCATCGTAGATGACGCCGGCAGGATTGGCGGCGATTTGCCAGAAAGGCGAGACTTGGTGGTCAGAGAGGAAGATTTCGACATTATCCGGCCCCCAGCCGCCGCGGTCATGGTCATTGAAGTCAGTGGGCAGGGCGGTCAAATCGGGCAATCCAAGGCAGTCGACTTGGAGATTCAGGGCTTCGTCGTTCCAGTACATTTTGGTGACGGCCGGCAGGTGTTCGCCTTTTTTGCTGCGCATGGGCAGCCGGGCGACTTCGTCGAAACGGTTGTCGCCGTCCAGGCGAGGCAGGCAGGCGGTCACTGCGTTGTCCTTGCTGATTCGGTAGACTTTCTCCCATTTGTCAAAGAGCGCTGCTTCCAGGTCGACTTCCTCTAGCCAGCGGCTGTTTTGGGGCTGGTCGCCGAGGATTTGCCGGGCGTCGGCAAACAGTTTTTTCGCTTGTTTGACCAGGTCGTCATTGAGCAGGGCCTTGGCTGTGCCATCGGGCTTGGCGCCAAAGTAGGTGAGATGGATGGTCATGGCGTCCCAGGCGGCGGCCATGGCGCGGTGATAGTCGAGCAGATGCGGGGCAGCCGGGCCGTAGACGTGTTGGCACCAGTCAGCGAGCAGTCCGTCGAGGTCGGCGTCGGGATTCCAGAGCAGCTGTGCGTACAGGTAGTTCGAGAGGCGGTGGGCCTGCTGCTTGATGTCGGCGCGGGCAGCGCCGCGTGGGTAGCGGACGCCTAACTCCGTTTTCATGTAGACGATGCCGAGGTCGCGGAAGACTTTGATTTCGTCCTGGAGCATGTGCCAGAAGGGCAGGTACATAGGGGTGTTGAACACGTCGAATTCATAACCATAGATGCCCATGGGCGCTTTTTCGCGCCAGCGGTTCAATTCATCCATGGTTTTGTGGTTGAGGGCGCAGTCCGGATTGTCGAGTTTATGGACATAGCAGCGGCTGTATTGGCAATGCTGGACGTATTCCAGGTCACGCACCGTGGTTTCGGGCACAGCGCGGTATTCTTGGTAGGCGATGCCGCCAAAGGTCATTTCCGGCAGATGCTCGCGGATTTTGGGGATTAGTTCAGCATAGTAGTTGAACCAGCGTGAGGATTTATCCGGATTGGCAGTGCATTGGTCGCATTCGCAACGGGGGACGATGTCAGCCGGGAAGACATTGAGGTGTTCGAGGTTGTTTTCACGGGCGTATGTGACGATTTTGTCGACCACGTGGTTGGTGAAGTCCGGGTTGGACCAGCATCCGGCGGTGCCGGCTGGGTCATGCTTGCCGTTGATGACGGAGAACAGATCAGGGTGGGTGTCAAAGAGTTTTTCCGAAATGGATACTCGGTGCCCGCCGCCGCCTCGGACCAGTCCCATGCGGTCGCGGATAGCGGTGGTGCGGGAGCCGCGATTGAGAAAGTTGCGCGCCATCCAGATTTCGGTGGGGACGTGGCGATGCAAGAAGCAGGGGGTCATTTCGCGGTAGCGGAA
>JAAZKI010000176.1 GCA_012799905.1 Lentisphaerota bacterium
CCCTGCGCCTGGCTGATGACGAGGAAATCACCCAGCTCCTGCCGGATACGCCCCTAGGCATGGCGATCAGTCGAGTCCTGGCCTGCGTTGACCAGAATTCCTGGTCTGACGCCATGGACTCCCTGTGTCACGATGACTTGATCCGCCATCCGACCATTGGCGCCGTCATCGCCAAATCAGCCTTCCCGTACCACCCCAAGCCTAAGGAGCCTGCGCCAGTCAGCACTTTCGGGGCCATTGAGTCCGAGGTGGAGGAAGAGGACATCGGCGCGGAAAAAACCACCCAGGCTTACGAAGACTGCCGGAAAAAACTCCAGCTTGCAGAAATAACACGCATCAGCCAGGAAAAACAACTCGCCTTGCAGACTGCCGAGGGCGAAGAAGCCAAAAGCCTGATGCGCGAGCTGACTGAGCTCAACCGCAAAAAACGCCTACTGTAGCCGCTGCTGCCAGAAGGCGAGTTGCCGAGCCACTTGGGCAGGCGCAGTGCCGCCCAGGAGATTGCGGGCCTCCACGCTGCGCTGCGCATCAAAAAGCTCCAAACATTCGGCAGTAGCAGTGGGGATGCTTTGCTGCATTTGCTCCAGCGTCGCTTCATTCAAGGCCAAGCCGTGTTCAGCGCAGAAGCCGACAAATCGGCCGACCTGGTGGTGCGCCTCGCGAAAAGGCGTCCCGTGCCGAACCAGCCATTCTGCCAGGTCAGTCGCCATCAAGGCGGGATCAGACGCTGCTGCCGCCATCCGTTCCGGCCGCGGCTTCAGCGTCGCCAGCATCGCGGTCATCGTTGCCAGCGTTATCTGCACCGTGTCAATCGCGTCAAAAAGGCCTTCTTTGTCTTCCTGTATATCGCGATTGTAGGTCAGGGGCAGGCCCTTCATCGTTGTCAACAGCGCCATCAGGTGGCCGTAGACGCGACCGGTTTTCCCGCGCGCCAATTCAGCAACGTCGGGATTTTTCTTTTGCGGCATCAGGCTTGAGCCGGTGGTGAATGCGTCACCCAACTCAATAAAAGCGAATTCTTGGCTGAACCACAGCACAATATCTTCGGCCAGGCGGGAAATGTGCATCGCGATAATGGCCAGGCAAGAGAGAAATTCGATCAGGGCATCGCGGTCGCCGACAGCGTCCATGCTGTTGCGTAGAATCTCTGTGAAACCAAGTTCGGCGGCGACGAATTCGCGGTCCAGCGGCAGAGTGCTGCCAGCGATAGCGCCGGCGCCCAGGGGCAAACGATTGATCCGACGACGTCCGTCAGCCAGACGTTCCCGGTCGCGGCCGAACATCTCGACGTATGCAAGCAGATGATGCGCAAATAAGACCGGCTGGGCATGCTGCAAGTGCGTAAAGCCGGGCATAATCACGTTTGGCCAGGCCGTGCCGAGGTCTACCAGGGCCTTCTGCAAGGCTCGGAGAGCGTCGTCACAGACATCAGTCTCATGCCGCAAGTACAGGCGTTCGTCAGTGGCGACTTGGTCATTCCGACTGCGGCCAGTGTGCAAACGGGCGCCAGCCTGGCCGATCCGTTCGGTCAGCCGAGCCTCGATGTTCATGTGGATATCTTCCAGCTCCTCGCAGAAATCAAACTTGCCGGCTTCAATATCGGCCAAGATATCGTCCAAGCCGGCAACGATGGCGTCGGCATCTTCCTGCGAGATGATATTCTGCCGAGCCAGCATGCGGGCATGCGCCTTGCTGCCTTGGATGTCAAAAGGATACAGCCGCCGATCATAGGAAATCGACTCGCTGAACCGGCTGACCAGACTGTCGGTCGCCTCCGAAAACCTGCCGCCCCATAATGCCATGCTACTATCCCCAAACTTCTTGTTTTTGAGAAAAATTTCCGTGTATTCCGTGTGTTCAGCGGTTAAAAAACAACCCTAAGACAAAATTTCCGTATATTCCGTGTATTCAGTGGTTACAACAACAACCCAAAACAAAAATCCGTGTCCATCCGTGTTCATCCGTGGTTAAATAATGACTTATAGGCGCCAGCCTTGCCTCAAGATTTAAGCTTCACTTTCACTCGTCAGACAGTCAATGATTTTAGCTGCCGCCGTGGTGATGTGCGCCGGCGAAAAGCCTGCTCTGACCAACTCGTTGTAAAAAGATTCCGCCAGAAGGCGCACCACCTTGGTCGGATTGTTAAGGGAGGTGACGGTCATCTGCTCGGCTATGTCACGCTCGCCGGCATCTTCCCGAGCCGCCTCGCGCATCTTCAGGGAATTGATCGCAAAATGCTGACGCAGAATATCATACACCTTGGAATTTTCAATAACCAAAGACGCGAATGGCGCAATCAAGGAAAAAAGTTGTCGCCGCACCGGGTCAAAGGGACGGTCGCCGCCGCCGCGTGCGCCGCCAGTCGCCAACAAGCCAACCCGCGAACCCTTGACGCTGATCGGCATGACGATAATCGGAAAACTAATCTCCTCAATGCCGGCCGCCACCCAGTTGATCTGGTGCAGATTCAATAACCGCCACAAAATGTTCCGAAGACGCTCCGGAACCACCAGCTTGTGCCCAACGCGGATGTTCGGCCCCTGGATTCCGACCGCCGAACGCACGATGAAATCGCGAATCTCCTCGTCGCGGAACAGAAACACAGCCTGTTCCGTGTCCATCAGCTCGCAAGTCATCCGCGTAATATGGTCAAGGCCCTCGTCCAAGGAACGCGGCACGGTCAAGGCCTCGGACAGCATCCGAAGCACCCCAAGATTCTTTTCAAAGTCATGTCCGCTCATAGTCTTCCCTAGTCTGTAAATAAAAGTGACTCCCTGTCGGTGAGTCAAGATTTCCTGCTCGGCGGTCGTCAACCCGGATGCCGAATCGGTCGGTTGCCACTGCCGATGATACTAAATAACGCGTCTTCCAGTGCCAGCCGCGGCGATATTGACGACGACATGCACCGGCGCAAGCCATCGCGCAGACGCCGGATTGCCTGAATCATCTCAGCTGGCGTATAACGTCCGGCCTGCTCAGCCAGCATCATCACCCGGTAGGAATGAAAATCCACGAACTCCATGCCGTCTGCCAGCAGGGTCTGCTTAGTCTGCGGGTCGATGGTCTCAACAAATCTCTTTAGCGCCATTGGGCTATTCAGGCGATATTCCGCCATGACCACGCGCAGTTGCAGCGCTACACGGAAAAAATTGGCGGCATTGATGATCATGGAGCGGGCGCTGCGCTCGCCCTCCTTGGACTGTTCCAACAGCACGTCCACCACCCGCAAGGCTTCGCTCAAGTTGCGTTTGCCGAGCATTTCCCCCAGCGCCCAAGCCATCTCTTCGCCCTTGCCAACGCACACTTGCTGCACGTCGGCCAGGGTGATTGACGCCTCCGGGCCGCCGCAATAGCAGACCAGCTTTTCCAGCTCACTGTCAATCCGCGACGTGTCTGTGCCCAGTGCGTCAACGAGATAATCGCAGACCTCATGCGGCAGGCGCATGCCCTTGTCAGCTGCAGCTGTCCTAATGCAGGCGACCATATCCTGGCGCCAGGTGCGGCTCTTGGGATCGGGGCGATTGAAAAAACGCACCTCGCCCTGTGCCTCGCAGGCTTTAAACAGCGCCCGACGCCGATCAATGCCCGGGCCGTTCATCAGCAGGGCAATATCGTCCGGCAAACCGCGGCGGATCAAGTCCGCCAATTCTCGCAACGCGGTTGGCAACGCTGCTTTGGAGCCCTTGTCGCCCTCACTGCCAAAACCGCTGAAATTTTTCAGCCAGACGGTCTTGCGACCGCCCAAAAAAGGCGGTGAAAGGAGCGACCGGAGCATCCCGTGCAGCAGCGCCGCCGTTGGCCCGGAATCGTCCTCCTGGAATACTTCCAGCACAAACGGGTCCGGATCAGGGCCGGCCAGAGCCAGCGCCGTCTTTTCTGCATCGGCGCGGATTTGGGACTCGTCATTGCCGCTGATAAGGTAAATATTCATGCTGGAACAGGGCGCCTGGACGGCTGTCAGCGCATTTCGCTGAGTCTGCCGTTTTGGCAAATATCTTTCAACAGATTATGTTAAACGCCGCTATCAATACGCTTGGTCAAGCTATTTACTATAACGTAACAACGTAAAAAAAGAAAGGCGTTTTATGTCATTGCGCGACGTCCCCCTGAGCTATTATGGCGGCTTAACCACAGTGCCTGAGTCCGTGCAGAACAATTTTCTGGCGGAGTTCGCTGCCAATGGCGCCACTCACATCGGCATTGGCGTCGCCTGGTGCCAGCAGATGTTAGCCGAGCCTGCGTTTGCTGACAAGCTGGTCAAGCGGTTGGCTGATTTCGGCTTGCAGCCGGGCGGCATGCACGCTCCCTGGGGGCCGGGGCATGACATCACCATCACTGATATGCAACGGCGACCCTACATGATTGCGGAGCACTTGGCCTTGCTGGCCATCGCCGGCAACCTGGGCCTGAAGACCTACACCGTCCACCCTCATGCCGGCTTCGATCCCACCCGGCGCAATGACGAGCAGCTGCATCGCTTAGCCGTCGAAACCCTGGAGCAACTGCTCCCGCAGGCTGAAAAAAGTCAGGTGGTCATCGCCATCGAAAACAACTTCACGCCGCCCACGACCTCTGACCGACTGCTGGCGATGATTGAGCCGTTTGCGTCACCCTGGCTCGGCTTCTGCTATGACACAGGCCATGCCCATATCCTCGAATCAGCTCCAGGCAAGGCCTTTACGGACATCGCGCCCATCAGTCATTGGCAGCTCTATCCAAAAGAATTTCACGACGGCCAACTGGAACAAATGGCGCCCCACCTGGTCACATGTCATCTGCATGACAACGCCGGTCTTACCGACAGCCACCTGCTCCCCGGGAAGGGCACTATTGACTGGCCCCGCGTCATGGGCATAATCAGCCGGTGCCCGCGGCTGCTGGAGATGCATTGCGAAGTCAATATCATCCCGAAATGCATCCCCATCCGAACCGCCTGCGAAGTGTTTTCACCAGCGTTCCTGGCAGGCGAGAAATAGGGGCGAGGGGCGAGAAATATGGGCGAGGGGCGAGGGGCGAGGGGCGAGGGGCGA
>JAAZKI010000051.1 GCA_012799905.1 Lentisphaerota bacterium
ATAATTCATAATTCATAATTCGTTAGGGGCGAGGGGCGAGAGTGAGCTTGGACTACGCTGTCCACCAAGTCCACCAAGTCCACCATGTCCACACCATCCACAGCGCCCACATCCATTTGCGCCATAGGCGCTTAAACCCCAGGCATTAGCCTGGGGATAGACATGCCCCATTGCAAAGCCCCGCGCCGGCAAAGGCAGGGTCAGACGTTGGGCGCTGCCAAGGCTCGGTGGAGGATGTTAGTTACGGCTCAACGACTTCCTCGAACTCTATTTTGTCAATATAGACGGCTTCGATGGCCGACTGGCCTTTTTCCTTGTCAAACCGCCCTGGTCCAAACCAGATGTAATCATCGGGATTCGGTGCCCAGACGACTGAATCATACCAAGTGTAAGTCGGCTTCGTCTCCGCGACTTTCGGCTGTACCTGGCCGCGATGCAGCCTTTTGACCCGGTCATAGACACCCGTCCAGAAAGCCTCGCCGGTCTCAGCCCGCGGGATGACTTTCACCCGCCAGCGGATTTGGTACTTTTTGTCCTTGTTGAATTGTGCCATGTCAGGCCGGAACTGGACGCACCATTCGTAGTGCGTGTTGAAGAGCTTCAGCGCCGAGCCGTCGTCAGCGTCGGCGTCCAAGGTGTGTTCACCCCACACGCCGGGCTTGGAAATCGGCAGGAAGCAATCCTCGTACACCAGCTTCTTGCAGGCGGCCTCCGGCTCGATCTTCACGGCTGGCAAGCCGGTCGCAGCAATGAGCGGCCGCAGGCGGAACTGGCGTTCGCTGGTTTTGCCCTTCGCAATGTCGCCGGCAGGTTCGGCAAACACCAGTCGGACGCATTCCATCTCCGGCTCAATGCTGAGCACAACCCGTTCCCAGGCAATAGCGGGCAATGTAATCTGCACAGCCCGGCCAGTCTCCGGCGCAGCTACGGTCAAGGTTTGACGGCCAGCCAGCGTCTCCACCGGCAGGCTGTACATCTCCCTGACCAAATTGCCCGGCATGGCATAGCTCTGCCATGCGTCATCATCAAGTTTGACGCAGACCGCGCGGCAACGCCCCAAATGCAACGGGAACGTCGACACGCCCCGCATCTTCTCCTGGCCATCCTGCTGACGCACTAAGCGATGGCTGACCGTCAACCCGTCGTCAGCAACCAAGAATTCCTTTTCCAGGCGGAATTGAGCCCGCCAATGGCCATGACGCAAGGATATCCCCTCGCCATTGGGATAGCCTTTCTTGCCGCTGGAAACGACTTGAAACACATTGTTCCTCTCGGCGAAAAGGCTCCCTGTCGAATTAAGGAATTCGATGCCGGCGCTCTTCGGCGCCAGGTAGTTAAAGCCGTCCGCCCCCAGCAGCAGTCCGCTGCGGCCGCCGTATGCCGGCGCAACGCCGCATTTCACCGTAGCATCAGCTGGCGCCAGCCAATGTATCGGATAGCCGCCAGAGTAGTTCTGCCAAGTAGCTAAGCTGGTGTCGTGACGATCCTGGCTTTCCGCAATCCGGATGTGACGGGCCGCATTTTCCCCGGGGACTTTCTCGTTAAAGCGCTCCATCAGCGCTTGGCTCAGTTTTACCAAATCAGCGGGAATATCTGTCGGAGTCACCGCTTCCGCCGTCCAAATCATGGTCGATTGGACGCTCGGCTGCCGGGAAATCA
>JAAZKI010000394.1 GCA_012799905.1 Lentisphaerota bacterium
CCGGCGCTTTTTTCCGGCGGCGACGCAGTTTTCTGGCCAACTGACGGACGAATCGGAGCACGCGCTTATGGAATGGCGAGAGTATGGTGGCGCCGAGTATGCCGAGGATGATGGCATGCAGAAAATTTCTGATTAGGTAAAAAACGCCGATCAGGAGCACCACTGTCAGAAGCAGGAAGGCGATTTTGGCAATGATCGGCGCCCAGTTGTGGCTGTCCCCGTCGGTCGGCAATTGACTTGGGGTGAAATCGCCGCTCTCGTCATCGGTTTTCATGATGTTTTGGAGTTGGGAAAAGTTCATGGCTTGTTGATGAAGATGGCAGTGTCGCCTTCGTTGAGTTCAAGGGTGATTTGGCTGGCATCGGGCCAGGTTTTGCCGCTGAGCAGTTCCAGGGCCGGCCCTGGTCGTGGCAGGCGCAGGTGCTTGGCGCCAGCGCTGGCAGCATGGATGCCGACGAAGCCGCGGCCAGCATAGATTGCGTCGCTGTCCTGTTCAGCGATGATAGGCACTCCGGCAGCCTGTGCGAGACAGCGCAGCAGAGCCGGTTGCAGGCCGGGGATGGCAGTCCAGAAGAGGGTGTGATTTGGACGTTTTTCCCAGACAGCGACGGGCTGGTCTGGCGTCGCTGCTAGGGTGGCGATGGCGATTGGCAGGGATTTGGCGGCTGGCAGCAGGACTGGCGCGAAGGCGGCCTTGCCATGAGTTCCCCAGGTTGTTTTTGCCAGGTTATTCCAGGGGGCTGGCGCCTCGGCTGAAATGACGCCGCGCAGTGCGGTCGGCTCGTCTATTTGGGTCAGGTTTAGTCCGAGCAGGCGATTGGCGCGGCTGGCGTCGGGGCCAGTTGGAGACAAGAAGCCGGCTGGGCCGACAAAGGCGACTATGCGTCCATCGGTCATAATGCGTTGTTGCAGAAACGCGATGTCGTCGTCACTCAATTCGAACAGATTGAGGAAGAGCATGGCGCGGTGATTGAGGAGGTTTTGATGGCGTCTCAGGTCAGAGAAGAGGACGGCGCGCCAAGGGATGCCGGCCTTGGCCAGATAATTGCGCTGTTGGTGGACAAGCATGCCGGCGTAGGCTGGTTTGCTGACGTTAGCCCGGCCCATCTGGCGTTCGTCGATGACGACCAGGAGGTAGGCTTCTTCAGGCCAATCAGGGGTATTGAGGCGATATTGTCGTGAGATGTCATAGAGTTTGGCTGCGGTGTCGGTCAGGCGTCTGTCACCGAAAGTCCATCCGTAGGAGAAGTCATACCATTGGATTGAATTTCCCTCGGCCAGATTGCGGGCCAGTTCACGTTTCATGCAGGCGATAGAGCCGAAGACGTCATCGGTGCGTCCATAGCCTTCTTGGTGTGACCAATGCGAGCGCAGGTCGGCCTGGTTCCAGAACAGTTTGCCGTTTTGGTTGAAAGCATTGCCGGCGACCATGGTTGCTGCGGAACCGCCTTTTTCTCGCCAGGAGTAGGCTACTGGGGCGATGGAGTAGTCGTAGTCTGGTGAGGCCAGGAGTTTAGCGAGCCGATAGTGTCCGGAGCCTTGACCGAAGAAGGGTGATTCATAGAGGTGGAACGTATAGCCATAGTATGTTCCGAAGAGCAGTTTGTTGTCGCTTTCCTCTTTGACGATGCGGGCGAAATAGG
>JAAZKI010000178.1 GCA_012799905.1 Lentisphaerota bacterium
CGCCTCCCGCTTGGCCAGAATGACCTGAGGGCCACCCCAACCTCGTAGAGGTGGCACCATGAGTAACCCCAGGTGAAGCGGAGCGGAACCTGGGGGTGAAGTCCCCCCAAGCTTGAGCCTCGGAGAGGCGGCACAAAAGCCTTGACTTGCAGAAAATCTTTCACTAAAAACAAGAAGTTGGTCGATAGGAGCGTCATTGTCAGCCGGCACCGGGCTTGCGGACTCGCCCGGGATTTTGCGTTATGGCGTCTTTCGACGGTGTTTTTCGCGCCGAAACCAATATTTTTTCTCAATGAATCGTTTGAAGAGTAACTCTACCTATAGTGGATTTGGAAACAAAACGGCTGCAAGCAGCCACACAATTTATGATGGTGACAAATATGCTAAGATGGTATAAGCTGGCAGGGTTGGGGTTGGTATTTCTGCTGTCCAGCTGTGGGCACATGCCGACCGACGCGAAAACCGACCTTGATCCTACGTCGGAAGCCTATGCCGAAGAACTCAAGGAAATCGAAAAGCGCGAATTGCGCGCGGCGGTGCGCAAGCGTCTTGACCAGGTTCATGACAGTCTCAGCAACAAGCGGATTGACGAAGCGGAAGCCTATCTCCGGCCCCTGCTAAAACAGGAATTCTTCGGCGAGGAGATCAGGTTGCTGGAGGAAGCCATCCAGGTCGCCCGCGATTTGACTCCCCAGCAGGCCCTTATCGCTGTCAGCGGAGAGCGCATGCTGCAAGAGGCGGAAGAGAATATGGTGCTGCCGAACACTTACGGCAAGACGGTCGTCATCGGCGCCAACCTTGAGCCGATTGAATTGCCGCCCGGGCCGATGGAGGAGCTGGTCAACCGCAAAGTCACCATCAACCTGAACAACGCCGGCATTGCCGAATTGGTCGCAGTTCTTAACCAGGACGGTCTTAACATCGTGGCTGACGACGCCCTTGAAGCAGACAAGACCCTGACTATACGCGTCCAAGACGTCCCCCTGAAAGAGCTCTTCTCCTATATCGCCCGCAACATGGGCGTTGAATTTCATCTTGGCGAAAACTTAGTCTGGATCACTGAGGGCGACCAGGGGCCTGGCGGCCCGAAGCTGGAAACGCGCATTCTGCGTCTCCGCCAGGGTTTTATCCCTGAAGTCCCGCAGGGCGCTGGCGCCATGGGAGCGACTGACACCGGCTCCGTCGCCATCGCCGCTGAAGAAGACAATGACCTGGACGATGCTCTGACCGCCCTCATGGCGGACAGCCCCGAAGGCGCGACCTTCCGCATCTTCCGCAACCGCAACATCCTCGTGGTTCGCGATTCCCGCGAAAATCTGCGCCTGATCGAAAACTTGATCCGGGAATTTGACAAGCCGCCCTACCAAGTGGTGATCGAGGCCCGTTTCCTGACGATTAGCCAGGATGACTTGCGGGATGTCGGCGTTGAACTTAAACAGCAGCTCCGCGATGAGCAAGGCAACAAGATGGTCAATGATCATAATGTCGACGGCCCCGCCGCCATCAAAGAGACCAACCTCCTCACCTCGCTCGGCGCCCTGGCTGCTGACGCTGAAAGCGGCGTCGGCTTGCTCCAGCTCAATGGTGTGCTGGGAGAGCGTGCCTTTGACATCGCCATCAGCGCCTTGGAAAAAAAGAAGTCCTCCACCACCCTTAGCGCC
Organism: Lentisphaerota bacterium; assembly: GCA_012799905.1. Taxonomy (GTDB): domain Bacteria; phylum Verrucomicrobiota; class Lentisphaeria; order Oligosphaerales; family Oligosphaeraceae; genus JAAZKI01. Next base: position 1,662 of record JAAZKI010000178.1, read on the forward strand.
CCTAAGGTCACGGTGATGAACAATCGCTCGGCTCGAATCCGCAAGGGCGACACCATCAAGTACTTTGAGGAATTCGATGTAGAAAGCGTCGACGGCGGAGACCAGGGCGATTCAACAGTGTTGGTGCCGACCGGCACGCCCACTGATTTGCCCATCGGCATCACTTTTGACGTACGCGTCAACATTGGCAATGACGGCAGAACCGTCCTTCTGGGACTGAAGCCGGAAATTGTCGAATTCATGGAATGGCTGTCCTATGCGTCGACGGCCACGACTAACGTCCGGCTGCCCCACACCTACGATCAGAAGGTCGCCACCACGGTCGGCGTGACCAGCGGTCAGACGGTCGTTCTCGGCGGCATGCTGGAGAATACCAAGACTAAACAGGTCAAACAAGTTCCCCTGCTGGGCGACTTGCCGCTGATCGGCTTCCTCTTCCGTCACACCGAGGAGATCAGCATTCCGACCAACCTATTGATTTTCGTGACTGCCAATGTCATCAACAGCCGCGGCGAATACGTCGACGTGCAGCCGGAACCTTGAGCCATGACGCCCTCTGGTTGGAAACAACCTGCGTCGTCAACAGAATATCGTGCGTGATCCATGCAACAGAAGTTACAGAAACAAGCGGTGGGATTAGACATCGGGCAGACCGGGGCAAAACTGGTCTGCCTGGAGCGTCGCGGCCGTCGAGTGGTCGTGACCCGACGCGCCGTGCTTGACGCCCGCGAAGAAGGCATCTTGGATGTCGACGATCTGTATCAAAGCATCGGCAAATGGCTGGGTGAACTAAAGTTGCTTGACCGGCGCATGTGCTTGGGCGTGCCGCAGTACCTGGCGACGACGCAAGTGAGCGACTTTGCCCCCGGCGCCAAGCCTGACGAGTTGGAAAAAATGGTCGGCTATGAAACCCAGCAGCTGGCCGGCCTGTCCGAAGAGACCTTCATCTCCGACTATCAGGTGATGCAGCCCGCCTATGGCCGCCAGAACCCTGTCCTCATCGGCGTCTGCCGGGAAACCGCGGTTGAGGAATATGCAGCGCGGGCCACGGAGGAAGGCATCCGGCTGTATGATGTGGCCATGAGCGGCCTGGCTGTCGCCAATACGTTTTTTCATACGCATCCGGAAGAAAGCGATGTCAAGGCGCCGCAGCTTCTGGTTGACATTGGCCATGAGAATGCCACTGTCCTGGTGGTAGCCTCTGGCCAGGTTCTATATGTTGGCAGCTTGATGTTCGGCGCCCAGCGTTTCAGCCAGGCGCTGGCTCATTCCCTCGGGTGCTCGGAGCAGGAAGCTGACAAGTTGAAGCGGACGCAGCAGCAGGACTGGAGCGATCCGCATTGTCCGCTTTTGCTGGCCGCTCGCCAGTTGGAGACGGAGCTGCGCACAGCCATTGACCATTGGCGCGCTGGCGAGCAGGAGGCCTTGGCCAGTGAGCTGATCCATCGGATTTGGCTCTGCGGCGGCGGGGCGCTCCTGCCCGGGTTGACCGACCATCTGACCCGCACTTACGGGTGCCCGGTTGAATGTTTCGGACCGCCGGCAGCCGATGGCAAAGGCGTTGATCCGACGTTGGCGGTGGCATTTGGGTTGGCCTTGCAAGGCATGGGCTCAGCCGCATACAGCATCTCCTTGGCGCCGAACCTGTTGCGCTGGCAACGCCGCAAAGTGGCGCGTTTCCCCTATTTGGTTGCGACGGTTGTGCTGTTCTTCGGCGCGCTGCTCACCAGCATGATTGTGACTGACTGGTGGCTCCGCCAGGAAACAGCACGCATTGAAGGCCTGATGGGTGAATTAAATCAGTGCCAAAGCCTGGTTCCGGAGCTTGATAACGCCCAGGAGCAGATCGCGTTCCAACAGAAACTACTGGTGCCATTCGTTGAACATGGCAGCCGCCCCCAGCGCTTTATGCGGACTCTCGAAAAGCTCAACGAAACGCTCGTCCCCGGCGGCTGGTGCATTTATGTCGCCGATGAGTTTTCCTTCCAAGAATACGGTCCGGCCAAAGAGGATAAGGCGACCAAGGAGGCGCCGAAGCCGACAGCTTTCGAAGGCATGTTCGGCGGTGTAGCCAGCGAATATCAGACGGTCGCCAGCGAGCCGGAAACCCCCATGGTGGAAGTGCTGGCCATGCCCCTGCTGAGCAAAATGGTCGCCTGCGGTTATATCCCCTATACCGAACAACGCTATACACCCCTCCGAGAAATGGAAAATGCCCTCAAGGCGGCCACCTTGCCTGGCGAGAAGCAGCCGTATTTCAACAACCCGGGCTGGCTTGATGAAAAAGACCTTAGCGGCCGCGAAGAACAAGTCTTCCGGCCGTGGGTGACTTACCTGAAAAATAAAGATAACCGCAACATTCTCGGGGAATATACTGCGTTTCTGCTGCAATTGCCGTTCTCTACCCGCGATGTCCGGCCGCCGCCTCCTCCGCCGCCGAAAAAAAAATCCAGCCGGAGAAGGTAATTCGAAGAACAAATTTGCAGACTCGCCCATTTTGGGCGGAGAGGTGACATAACATAATGACTTATCGATTGCAACAATGGCCTGAGCGGCATCGGACTTTGCTGGGAGTGATTTTCCTCCTGGTCATAGCCACTGTCCTCTTTGGCATGATGCGGCTGCATCCGACCTGGGTGGCGTATGACGAAGCCCGCAGTGACCATGCCCGCGTGGAGAAAAAGCTGGAAGAGTCGCAGTGGCCGCGTGATTCGGAACGCATGCGCAAGCTGCTTGACAACTACCAAGCTATACTCAATGGCCGCAAAGGCGGTGACCCGGGCCTGAAAAAGAATGTCGCCGATGCCATGAAAAAGGCAACCTCGATGTTTGAAGTGCAAATTAAAAAGGAATACGGCGTCAGCCCGGAAGACTCTGGCATCGTCAACTTCATGGAAAAAGCCTCTCAGATCGAATACAAGGATCAATTCAACCGCCTGTACACGGAGCTGGAAGGCAAAGGCGTGCGCTTGGACCAGCCGGTCTTCGGCATGGACGAGTCGACGTCAGAGCCATTCAAATACCAGATGCGGCTGAAATTGTGGACGGTCGAGGCGCTGGCTAACCTGGTTCTGAAAAACAACTTGCGCTTCACACGCGAGTCCGGCGCTGGCTCACGGAGCCGCAACAACCCCTCCATGATCACTGTTCTGCCCATGCGTGCGTATGTGATCGATAAAAATGACAAGGCGCCTTATTTGCTTGAATTCCCGGTTCGCATGGAAATCCAGGGCAGCATGGCCAATTTCGCCAATTTTGTCAACGCATTGCAGGAGGAAGGCGTTTTTTTGCCGATGTCGCAGATGGAAATGCGGACGGTTCTGCCGAATTTGCGACAGCCGCCCAAGGCCAACCAGGATGATGAGATGGTGTTGCAGAACGTGGTCGTGACCGTCGTCTGCTCGGCCTTTTTCCGGCCGCATGGCGAAGCGGTTAAAATGGAAGTCAAGCAAAAGCGCGAGATGCTTCCCCGCGGGGCATGAATATATGACTGTGTGTCAAGGCATGGCAACGAGGCGCAATTAGGCGATGAAGAGATTTATAGCAAAAATAAAGCAGGAATGGGAGCGCAGTCTGCTGGTCGCTGTTGGCCTGCTGCTCCTTGGATTCCTGGGCTGGGTGGGCTTCAGCCTCCTGTCCGAAGAGGGCGGCACTACCAGCCAAACCCAGGCTTTGCCATCGGTACCGGATTATATCGACACTAAGTCGTTCGCATTCATGCAGCCGGCCAACCTGCAAGCCAAAGTCAATCCAATGGCCTTCCGAAAAAAATTGCCGAAGGCGTTTGTGACTCCGCCGCCGAAGCCAACGCCATCCGGCACGACTGCGGTTAAGCCGCCCGACACCAAGCCGACCACGGGCACAGTCAAGCCGCCTGCGGATACGGGCAAGAAGCCTGATGGCAAGCAGCCGACTACGGTCGCAGTCAAGCCTTCGGGTGATAAGCCGCCGCCAAAACCTCAGCCGCCGAAGCCGCCGCCCCGGAAAATCACCGTGCTGTACCGCGGCATGTACAAGGGGATGACCGACCGCGAATTGGCCTTTATCAAGGCGGATGACAGCAAGTCCAAGAAATCCAAGGTGTTCTATGTGGGCGAGGGCGGCAAAGTACACAACGTCTTGACGGTCAAGAGCTTTAATCGCGATACTGTCGTGCTTGACTGTGGCGGTGATCGCGAAGTGACTGCGCATATCGGTAAAAAACAGGAAATAGTGTTGGAATGACAGAAAATCGAGGAAGTATCTTTCCGGGCTCTGGCGGCGATCTGCTGGATGTCCTTTTGGCGCAAGGGGTATTGAACGACGAGCAGGTTGACCAGGCGCGACGCCGGATGCGACGCGCCCAGATTCCAGCCCAGCAGGCGATCCTTGAATTGGGCATCTCAACCCAGGAAGTGGTCTATCGCGCTTTGAGCCAGGTGACAGGCATTCCTTTTGTCATCCTCGGTGAAACGACTATTGAAGAAGCCGCCACTGAAAAGGTTCCCCCCAAGGTCGCCCTGCATTACCAGTTCGTGCCGATCAGCCTGGAACGCGGCACCATGTGCGCTGCCTTCGCCAATCCGCCGTCTATCCGTGACCGCGAAAACTTGCGTCTTCTTCTCGGCGTTCGCCTTGAGCCTTCCCTGGCTACTCCGAATGAGGTCGACAACACCCTCAAGATGATCTACGGACTGGGCGCCGGCAAAGTCATCCAGATCACCCAGGATCGCAAGGCTCAGAAAATTGACGCCGTCGAAGGCGCGTTTGAAGACCGTGAAGAGCAGAACCTAGACATTGTTGAGTCTGAGGACGCCTCCATCGTCCAGCTGGTCAATGAAATCATCACCGAGGCCATCCGTCAGCATGCCACTGACATCCATATTGAGCCGTTCCGGGAAAAAGTCCGCTTGCGCTATCGCATTGACGGCATGTTGCGGGAGACGCCGACTCCGCCCGGCATGGTGGCTTTGCATGACGCCATTGTCTCGCGTCTGAAAATCATGGCTCGGCTCAATATTGCGGAAAAGCGTTTGGCTCACGACGGCCGCATCCGTCTGATTCTCGGCGGCGAGCCGTCTGACCTGCGTGTATCCATCATGCCGACGCGTTTCGGCGAGACCATCTGCTTGCGCGTGTTGACCAGCAGCTCGATTTTCTTGGAAATGGGCCAGCTGGGATTGAACAAATACCAGCTCGCCATCTTGGGAAAACTGGTGTCTTTGCCGCACGGTATCGTGCTGGTGACCGGCCCGACCGGCAGCGGTAAAACCACAACTCTGTACGCAGCCCTCGCATACGTTCGCGACAAAAATCCCGAACGCAAAATCATCACGGTGGAAAACCCGGTTGAATATGAATTGCAGGGCACGACGCAGATTCAAATGCACGCTGAAATCGGCTTGACTTTTGCCAGCGCCCTCCGCTCCATCCTCCGACACGACCCTGACATCATCCTGGTCGGCGAAATCCGCGATAACGAGACTGCTGAAATCGCCATTCAGTCCGCCCTGACCGGCCACTTGGTGCTGTCGACGTTGCACACGAATGATTCTGTCGGCTCAGTCAACCGCCTTGTCAACATGGGCATTGAGCCGTACTTGGTGGCTGCTTCGCTTGTTGCCGCTCTGGCTCAGCGCCTGGTGCGCCGCATCTGCAAGCACTGCAAGGTCGAAGATGAGATGATCGGCCGCCGCGTGCGCGCCGAGATCGCTGACGTGATGGGCATGCAGGCCGAAGACGTGAAGGCATGGAAAGGCGCCGGATGCCTGGAATGCAACCATACCGGCTACCGAGGACGCGTCGCTATTTATGAATTTTTCCTGCTTGACGAAGAGTTGCAGGACATGGTTTCCGCCCATGCGGGGACGAGCGAACTGCGCAAGGCCGCCATGGAGCGCGGCATGAGAACGCTGCGCCAGGATGGCTGGGAAAAAGTCAGCCAGGGAGCGACCTCCATTGAGGAAGTCCAGCGCATCACCAGCACCTTCCAGATCAGCTATGACCTGGATGAACTGGAAGACGAGTGACCCTATCAAGATGACCTCGGCGCAGAAGCGACATGACCCTTGCCACTTTTAGCAGATGTGTGTTTGCTTGGCCTGGCAGACCGCGTCATTTCAGCCGACGTCCCTTTTTCCTCGGAGGTTCCTTATGCAAAAAACGTTTCGTGGCATCCGACCTGACGACTGTCATGGCCGCATGGGCTTGCGCAATCCAGAACGCGGCTTTCGGACTGAGATGTATTTCAGCACGATTCCCGGTGAAGTCGCTGGAATGTGCTCATGCCATCACAAGCAAAATAAGCTTGACGGCCGGTCAGAAAAGCCTGTTTTTCAGAACATCGACATTCCCGGCGTGCCCCACCTGATCCGCGGCAACCGCCTAGATGGCATCGAATTCAGCCATGCCCAATGGCAGGATGAACTCGATTTCTTCGGCTATGACGGCATTACCATCATGCAAAGCTACTGCTTCCTGATGCGCTACAGCGACGGCCAAGACCTGCCAGCTCGCAAATTGGACGACATCGAGGGATTTTTTCTGAAACTGCGCGAAAGCAAGGCCAAAGCACTATTGCGTTTTGCGTATGAATTGTCGCCGACCTTGACCGGGCCGACGGCTGCCACGACCCTGAAGCATCTGAGCCAGTTGCGGCCGCTGCTGCGGAAATACAGCGACGTCATTTATGTCCTGCAATGCGGCTTCATCGGCAAATTTGGCGAATGGCACAACAGCTATCATCTGTTGCAGCGCGACCAGGCGTTTCACGGGGAATTGTTCGCCGCCGTGCTGGAGGCTTTGCCGCCGGAACGACGCACCATGGTGCGCTATCCAGCCTTGAAGATGCGTTTGTACGGCTCAGAGCCTTTGCGCGAAGACGAGGCGTTTGCCATGACGCCGCGAGCACGGATTGGTCATTTCAATGACGGCTTTCTGGCCTCTGAATCCCACGGCGGCACCTTTGGCCGCGGCGACAGCCTGGTTCCAGCAGATGCCGAAAAAGACTATTTGGCTCAAGAAGGGCGTTTCCTGCCTATGGACGGCGAGTTGTTCTGGCGTGATCTGCGCGGCATGGCCCTCCCGACTGAAGCCGTCGAACACCTGGCACGCTGGCATTACGACACCTTCGGGTTTGTCCACGGACACTCCCTGTTCGAAGGCGACAAGTATTCCATCGATGTCTGGAAGGTAGTCCCTGTCGACCCGATGTTCTTGCGTGATAAAAACTTGCCAGTCGCAGACAGCTATTTTGTCGATGCGCACGGCCAGCATGTATGGCGAAGCTATTATGAATACATCCGCGACCACCTTGGCTATCGCCTGGAATTGACCCGGGCGGAAATGCCTGACCAGGTTCAATGCGGCCAGCCCTTTGACGTGACAGTGGAATTAGTCAACTGCGGCTTTGCCAGCCCGGTTAATCCACGACCTGTCTTCCTCGTGCTGCGCCAAGGCGAAGCAAAGTATGCATTTGCCTTTGACACAGATATTCAGCGCTGGGCCGGTCATGGAACATCTCAGAAATTGTCTCTGGCTGTGACCTTGCCGAAAGAAGCGCCTGTTGGCGGCTATGCGGCTGGGTTGTGGCTTCCCGACGGCAGCGACGTCCTGCGTGATGACCACGATTATGCCATTCGCTGCGCTAATACCCTGGACTTCCACGACGGCGTGAACTGGCTCGGGATGGAAGTCGTCGCGCAAAAGTGAATGAAGCGGAAGAATGGCCGAAGAATTTATTGAACCGCCAAATTCTATTTGCGGAACATGAAGTACACTGCTCCGACCATGCAGAGGCCTGCCCACAGGAAGTTCCAGTTCAATTTTTCCTTCATAAAAAACAGGCAGAAGGGAATAAAGACACTGAGGGTGATGACTTCTTGCAGGATTTTCAACTGGGCGACCGACATGACCTGGTGTCCCAAGCGATTGGCAGGCACCTGAAGCAGGTATTCGAACAGGGCAATGCCCCAACTGACCAGGGCGGCGATATACCATTTTTTATCCTCCATGTGCCGAAGGTGGCCGTACCAGGCGAAGGTCATAAACACATTGGAGGCGATGAGCATCAGGACGGTGCGTAGGACTGGTGACATAGCAATGTAAGAAGGATAAGGGGTTTGGGAGTTGCAGCGCCTGGAACGGGAATGACTCGGCGCGGGGAACGCCGGAGGGCGGCTGGGGAACGTCAAGCAAGGCATCGCCAAGGGCATTGGTTGGCGGTTATCGTCAATCCTGCGATGGAGCGCCGCCGGCTGAATGGAGTTTAGCATTGATTTTGGCGGCCGTCGCATCATTGACGGTTACCGCAATCAGCCAGTAATGGCGGGCAATACGCAGGAATCCGTTGGCGGCGAAGATGTCTCCGGCATGGTCAGCGATAACGCCTTCCGGGTCTTGTTCAATGCCGCCTAAACGAATGCTTTTGACGATGGCGTCCAGTGCTTCGGGAAACTTTTGCTGGCGATAGTAGACCCAGGCGAGGCTGTCAAGATAGGCTGTATTTTCCGGTTCCGCGGCCACGGCTTTCTCTATGAGTTTTTCGGCTTCGGGCAGGTCGCGATTGTGGTCGGCAAGGACATATCCCAGGAAATTGCAGAGCGAGGGGTCTTCCGGGTTTTTTGCATGCGCCAGGCGGCTTTGGGCGATGGCCTGGTCGATTTTGCCGGCACTTTCACAGATGAGCGCGTATGAAGTATGAAAGCTGGCAGTGAAAAACTTCTCGTCTTTCAGTTCCCGAGCCACTTTTTCTGCTTTTTCAAGGCATTTTAAGGCGCGGTCGTAATTACCGGCGGAACGCCAGAGCCTGGCGGAAAGCAACCATCCGTACGGGGGCAGTTTTTTGAGGGGCGCCAGCGTTGCTAAGCCGCTGTTGGCGCGGCCGATGAACAAGTAGAGCTGCGCCAGGCGCAGACGGGCGCTGAAGTCGCGCGGGTAATACGTCACCACGGTTTCAAAAGCCTCGATGGCCTTGTCATACGCTTCGGCCTGGATGTAATGCTCGGCAATGGCCTGTCGCAAGATGAATTCTTCTTGGTAGTGCTCCAAGTCGACTTTCTGTTGGCTGAGGCTGTCCAGATAGTCTATTAGCTTCTCATTGTCGCCGCGTTTTTCGAGAAGCGTAATTTTCATCAGCCGCCACTGGTTTGAATCGCGGTACTCTGGATTGGCATCAAGTTTTTCCAGAAGCTGATCAAGGAGTTCCCACTCTTCCAGCCGCAGGAGAATGCTGCCCAGAAGTTCCAGGCCATCCGGACCGGCTTCCCAAACACTGTTGGCGGGAATCCCGGGCAGGGCAACCGCGCGCTTGGCATGAGCGAGGGCGCGAGCACGGCAGTCGTCCGGGTCATACGACGCAAACGCCAAGGCAAATTCTTCGGCCGCTTTGGCTGCCTTGTCGCCATCAGTTGCTTCGGCCGTTTTGTCATTTTCTGCTGTTTTGTCGTCCTCCGCTGCTTTGGCTGCTTTGTCCTTGTCGCCCTCTACCGCTTTGTCTGCTTCGTCGTCATCGACCTCAGCCGTCTTCGCAGCTTCTGTGTCTTTCTGGTCTCGGTCAAGGAGCGCCTGGCGGAAGTCAGCCACATCCAGCCAGAACGACGCGGCAATAGTTTGCAGCACATGGTTATCGCGGAGATGACGGCGCGCAAAGGCCTGGCGGAAGAATTTTTCTGTCCGCTTGGGGTCTTTGTCTCGACTGAGCATCAGGGCTGCTGTCTGGACGATTTGCGGTTCCTGCCA
>JAAZKI010000299.1 GCA_012799905.1 Lentisphaerota bacterium
CTCGCCCCTCGCCCCTAAAAAAAAGCCCCTCGCCCCTCGCCCCTCGCCCCTAAAAAAAAGCCCCTCGCCCCTAAAAAAAAGCCCCTCGCCCCTCGCCCCTCGCCCCTCGCCCCTCGCCCCTCGCCCCTAAACAAAAAAGCGGCGGCAACTGGATGTTGCCGCCGCTATGGTTTAGGAGCAGGTGGAAGGGATTTTAGAACTTGTAGACCAGGTCGATTTGATAGAGGGTGCCATCCCGGTCTTTGTCAGACGCGGCTTCGATCAGTTCGGTGAACATGGCGGTGGCGCCGATGCTGAAGTTCTTGCTGAAGCTGTATTCCAGCCCAATTGAGTGTCCGCGGACGTTGGTGGAACGGCTGGCGCGCAAGGCGGCGGAGCCGAAGTCACTGTCCGAAGTGAACCAGGGCACGGAGTCGCCTTCGATGTGGGCGTAGGTGTATTTAGCCTTGAAGTTGCTGAATTTGGCTTCCAAGCCGAGCAGCCAACCCAAGTCGTTGCTTTCGGCGCGATAGTCTTCGGGGGCGTGGCCATAGGCGATGCCTTGGTTGAAGTCATTGTCAGCGCCGAAGTTGAAAGCCACTTCGCCCAGAACTTTCAGTTCAAATTCTTCGAATTTGCCGCCCAGTTCGCCATACAGGGTGCCGATCTGGTAGTTGTAATCATCGGCGTCAGCGAAGAACTCGTCAACGATATCGGAATCGATGCCGTCAGCGATGAACTCAGAGGTGTTGGAGTCATAGTAGAAGAACCCGGCCGCCAGCAAGCCTTTGAGTGAATCGTTCTTGAACTGCATGCCAATCTGGCCGCCGTACATGTTAGCCAGGGACTGGCCGCTGTCGCCGCTCAGCTTGCTGTCGCTGCGAATGTTGTAGGCGCCGATGGTAGCGAAGAACAAGTCATAGTCATAGGCCAGGGTCGCACCCGTGGGGCGAAGGTCGCCGTCAAAGCTCAGAAAGCTTTTCTTCCAGGGGTTCTTCTGCTGACCGAGCGTCAGGCTGAAGCCGCTTTCGCCAAACACATGCTTCGCATAGGCATAGTCAAGATAGACGCTGCCGGATTCCCAGACTTTTTTCGTGTTCCAGCTCTGGTTGGCGCTGGTGCCGTCCGAGCTGCCCGCTTCAAGACCCAAACCGACTTCCCAGTCTTCAGCCTGGTTCTTCCACACGCCGCCAAGGCGAACCCGGTGGCGGAAGCGCGACTTGTAGTTCGCGTCTGGATCGTTGCTGAAGTCGGTATCGGCATATTCATAGCGCAGACGCAGGTCGCCGGACAGCGACAGACCATCTATGCCTTTGCGCAGACTGAACGTTTGTTCATCCGCAGCTGACAATACACCGACGCCCAACACGAGTCCCAGTCCCAGTACGATGGCACGTTTCCACATTCCCGTAGGAATTAGTCTGCCGCTCCCCAACTCTAGTTTTTCTTGCATTTGCGGTTCTCCTTGTACAAAGTTTTCGTCGGTGATCGCCGAATGCTTTATCACCGCTATGCACATTAAACTAAACCGCGAATGTTAAGAACAGGTTAGGTGAATGTGGATTATCGACTAAGAACCCCTTTCTTCGCCTAAACTCCCGTACTGGAACCCGAGTCAGCGCCGTGAGCAGCCGCGCCAGCCTGTTTTATCGTGTCTCATGGCGAGGGCCTCAATCGCCTGTTTGCTGCACCCATGCGACGAGATTCCGCAGCAGCTGCCAGCTGACCTTTTCCGGCACGCCAATCGCCTTGGCGTCCTGTGGGTGCAGCACGCGGTCAAAGGACGGATTGATCACCAGCACCGCGCCTTTGCCTCGCCGCAGTTCGCAGATGCAAGGCCGTTTGTTGCGGTCTTGCGCCAGCACCGTCCAGCTAGGGTCTACCGCAAGAATGCTATCAAAGCACTTGGCTCCGGCGATATTCGTCACGCCTGCGAAAAGCGGGTGCGACGGCACGGTGATTTCCGCAGCAACTCCGTCTGGCTCAATCACTTCGATGCTCGCGTCCAGCCAGCCGCCATCCCAATACGTGTCGTTAAGCTGGAAGAAGACCAGTTTGCCGCCGGCTTCAACAAAAGCCAGCAGTGCGGCGGCAGTGGTTGCAGTGAGCATTGGCGTGCTCACGCCCAGGGCGTCGCCGCCAACGATTACTGCGCCAAAGCCGTCCAGCGAGTCCTTGGCCAGGTCTTCCAGCAGCACCGGCTGCAAACCGGCCTTGCGCAGCGCTGCCAGCGTGAAATGCTTTTCGCCGCCCAGGAAGCCGACCTTGTTGCCAAGGGCCGGCGCTGCTGGCAGAGCCACGGCTTGCAGCGTAAAGGGGAAGCTGCTGTCGCCCAGCTGCACGCGGCCGCGAATAGTCGCGCCCGGCTTCAGACCCTTCAGCGCAATATCGGGGCTGTACGACACGCCTCTCGGCGCTGTCCAGCTGGCGCGCATTGTCGTTGCCTGGCCGTCGCTGAGCTCCTCGACGACGATTTCGCAGGCAAGTTCCTTGCTCATGCCATTGTCCACCGGCAGGGTCAGCCGCGCCTCGCCCTGTGCATTGAGCAAGAGCATGCTGCGTTCAAAGAGCGACTTGCCGGCAAAGGTAGGCGAGGTCTCGGTAATGCCATGCTTACGCAGGTAATAGAGCAAATGCGGCAGGTGGCGGTAATGCTGCGTAAAAACTTTGCCGGAGCTGTAGCCGCTGCCAGTGCTCTTGCGCAGCTGCGGCCCGACGGTGCGGGCCAGGAAGTCGATATAGCGGGGGTTGCCAGTCAACTCGCCCGCGTAGGCGATGCCTTCCGTGACAATGACGGAGTACCAGCCGGTATTGACGTATTTGGCACAGCCGGTCTTGTAGCGGAAGCCGCGCGCCTTTTCGTTCCAGGAATGATCCAGCAGCCAGTCCGCGCATTTCACAATCACGTCTTTGACAGCAGGGTCTTGCTCAATTTCATAGAGTCGTGCTAGGCTATGCAGTAGTACGCCGGTTGCAAAAGCCTTGCCGCCGCGGTGCTCTTTCTTGTCCGGACACTCACATTCGCTCTGGTCTTGCGGCAGATCAAAGCATCCCGTCTCCGGGTTTTGCTTGGCTTTAATCGCCTCGAAGTAGAGTTTGGCGGCATTGAGGTAATAGGGATTGCCGGTGAAGTTGTAGGCGTACACCGCATTCATCAAGGACCATCCGGCTGAACGCTCAATGCGGAAATCGAAGTTCGGCGTGTAGCGCGTGGCCTGGTTCCAGCAGGCCATTTCAGCGACCTCGAAGAAGCGCCGGTCGCCGGTGAGGCAGGCCATCAGGAAATTGCCCGGGTGGTGGGCGTGGCCGCCCGAGCCGTCTTGGCTGCCGCGATAATTCGCCAGGACTTTGCCGAGCGCCTGGCGCACTGGATTGTCTTCAGGAATAAAGCCGCCGATGTGGCCTGTGCTGTGCGCATACACCAGCTCGCGCTGTCTCGGCGTGGGATGATGCACGGTGTCCACCGTGGTGTAGTGCCGCGCCATCTCCAGCCCGCGCCGCAAGTAGTCCAGGTTGCCGGAACGAGCGAAATGCACAGCCATCACGTAGGGCAGGTCGTACTCATTGTTGCCCCAGTTCCAGCGCCGTTCCCCAAACCAGTCGCCAAAATTCATCCAGCCGTATTCGCCGCGCTTAACGCGACCTTCTTCAAGCTGCTGGAAGGACTTGGCAAAGCTCTCTTCATACTCAGGAAATTCGCCCTCGCGAACCGGGTTGATCGCGCCAAAAGCTCCGCTGGCGCAGTAGTAGGCGCTGTCAGCCACCGCGAACAGCGGCTTGTCCAGCCAGGCAGCCCATTGCGCAGGTTCCAACGGCTCTGTGCTAGACCCGACGCTCCAGATGTCGTTAGCCACTTCCATGCCGACCTTGAATTGATAGCAGCCGTCCTTGTACCAGTAATAGTGGATAAAGAGGTCTTCCTGCGGGTTGTCAGTGGCTGGCGGATAGCCCTCAGCAGGCAGTTCCGGCAGGAATTCAACCAGCATTTTGCCCTTGTTGAAGCTGAAGCCCTTGGGCCAGGTTTGCCAGAAATCGCGCATCCAGAACAGGCCATGGAACCCATCGGGTAGGCTGGGAACAAACAAGCCATCCATGCGTTCGCGGGTGACGACCGGGCCATCGCCAGCCAGCGGTGTGATGGTGACATGCTTTTCCTGGTCTTGAAGCACGCGGAAGTCAGCAGGAGTCTTGCTGCCATCGCTCAGGGTCATTGGGTTCTGGGGAAGGACTTCGTTAAGCGACCAAGTGGCGCTTTTGACCAGTGCATGCGTTTGCCGACGGTCATTGTTGCTGATGCTCCAGCGTATAGACGCCAGTGGCTGTGCCGTGCCATAAGTGTTGATTTGCGCCCGCCACCGGAAGCACGGGTTGCTGTCTTGGTCTACATAGTTACCAGCGGCGACGATGCAATGGCGGATAAGCCCGTCGTCGACCGTGCGAAACTCGTCTTCTGGCCCCATCTGCAAGCGTGTGCCGTCAGCCAGGACGATCTCCGAGCGGCTTTCTCTTTTCAGCAATCGCGCCATAGTTACCGGCGACTCATCGCCCAGCTCTACTATTGGCGTCGGCGGCTGATCTGCACCGGTGACCAGGGTATAGACTTGCGCCTGTGTGGTGTCAGTGTCAGCCAAAAAGTCGCAGAGCAGCCACTTGATGCTGCCATCGCGCCAGCGGCTGAGCACTGCGAATTGCGCCGGGATGATTTTGCCCTGCGGATTACGGATGCGCACGTCGTCAGTTGAGGCGAGCTGGCCTTGAGCAAACGGCACGCCGGATGTCACTGGCCAGCCGCGACGAGCAAATGCAGTCGGCTCGCTGATTCGCAGCGGGATAGTCGCTGCCACAGTCGGAGGCGGCTTCGGCGTTTCGCCGGCAATAAAACTGAAGGGTTCTGATTCAATAGACTCCTTGGGGTTTATGTTGCAGACGACTTTCACCGTGTAGCGCGCACCCCGTTTCAGTCTGCTGAGGACTACGGCATGATTGCGCATGCGGTCATTTTCTTCCGTGACTTGTTGGTCAAGCTGGCCGTCGCGGCCGAAATGCACGTTTGCCGCCAAGGTCGGGCTGCTGCTGATCCAGCTGATTTGGGTGTCGCCATTCGGTAGCGTGAAGGAACGGAATTCCGACATTTTGGGCACTGTGCCCGGAACCATGCGGATATAGTCGTAGTAGGCAACGCCATGACCATCGGGATTGACATAGCGGTCATCGACCCACATCTCGAAAATTCCGTCGCGAATGTCATACAAGCCGAGGAAATTCTCGCTGTGGCGTTCACTGGGGAACCAAGTCTGGCCGCCGTCCATTGATAACGCCAGCGGCCGAATCGTGGGATTCATGTAGACTTCGTACACGCCTGCAGGAATGCCGGTGATTTTCGTATGCAGCACTGGTGCGCCTTCTTCGGGGGTGGCGCGGTCTGCGGTGATGTGCGGCGTGCGCAGAGATTGCCCCATGGAGCGCTTCGCCCATACGTTCTCCTCTTTGGTCCACAAAGCCCATTTATTGGGCGGAAACACGTCGACCACCCAGGCGTCCTTCGGTTCGCTCCAGTCCTCAGCCTCAAAAACCAGACCCTTCAATTTATCGCGCATGCCGCGGTCTTGCCCAAAGACACTCAAGACCACGCCCAGAGTCGTCAACACCAGGATAACCCGCATTTTGCTCAACATTGCATTCTCCTTATTCTCCTTTGATATACGCTCTATTGCGCTAAGCATCGTTTCCAACTATAATCTATACAAAAAAAGGCACGATGCCAGTCGTGCCTTTTGCGTTATGTTCTAGCGATTAGTGCCAGTCTTTCCAGTAGATTGATCGCTCACCGAACATTTTCGCTGCTCCGATGCTCTCCACATGGCCATCGTGCATGACGTAGTTGGCGGAATTGCCGCCATGTCGGGACGTATTCACCCGTGTGTCAGCCGTCAGGCTGGCGATGACGTTGCCCGGCGTTGCGCCGATATTGCCTCCAGTGCCGCGCTGATTCGGCCCAAAAGACACGCTGGTTGTCGGCGCCTTGCATACGTGTATCTTGATTACCGGGATTGCGGTGTTGCCCTGACGATGGGTGCAATAATTGGCGATGTAACTCATCTTGTTGCCCGCTGTCGTCGTGGGCGCCGAGTACGGCGTGGTGTCTGACGGGCACAGATAGGTCTTCCAGTCACCGATGTATTCGTATAGTACCGGCGGCCAGTAAGGCGGTATCCATTTGTCTGTGAGCGGATAGTTGCCATTGGCCGATGGTATGATCATGTCTTCAAAATCCGCTTGGTACATCACGTCTGCCAGCCCGAACTGCTTCAAGTTGTTTACACATGAGATGCTCCGCGCCTTCTCGCGTGCTTTGCCTAAAGCTGGCAGCAGCATAGCGGCCAAAATGGCGATGATGGCAATTACAACCAATAACTCAATCAGCGTAAAGGGTCTTTTTTGTCGTGACATGGCTCTCTTGCTCCCTTTTTTTGCGTTATTGTTTTATGGATGCCTGAAATCGCGCCGTCGTCGACCTTTCTGATGAAATTTGCTTTTAAGTCTCCCGATGAAGTAGGTGGCTCCACGCTGCCGAAGATGCGTCTACTCAAACCCAAGGGAACAGCATGAACCCGCAGAAAGTACTCTAATCGCGATTAAGTAATTTTTCAAATTCACGCCGAGATATTTGACCAGCGGCGACTTAATCGTTACTCATCGATACTCGTTGTTCCTGTAAATCGCAGCGCTAAATGCCCCGGATAAGGCGTCTTAGTGGAGAGTCGACAATGGACAGAAGTGGCCTTTAGTGGTCTGAGGCGCAAAGACACTTGTTTTCCGTGGGCTTCCATCCGGCGCTGGCCCCTTAGTATGCTGTCTTCAGGCTTACCACTTGGTGGTCAGGTTGAGCTCGACTTGGTGCTCCGGACTTTTCTTCAGGACGAAGTCCCAGATGGGCAGCCCAGTCGGTTCGCCGACAGACTGGCAGAGAGCCTGGAAAAAGTCGA
>JAAZKI010000061.1 GCA_012799905.1 Lentisphaerota bacterium
CGAGCGCGCCGCGCCGACTCCAGGGCTTTCTTCAGGTCCGGCTCAGTAAACCGCTCCGCCAGACGCTCCGACAACTCACCCTTCGGCGTATAGAACCAAAATTGCGGCAAAGTCTGCAATTCATAATGCCGGATATTCGGGTCATCCGGATTTGGCGCGACTCTGACCTGCTGGTAGACGGCTTTGCCACGGCTGTTCTCGCACAAGCGCCGAATATAATTGCCCTGACGCTCGCTGGCAGCGCTGCCGGGCTGATGGAAATGAACCACCAGGACTTGACCGGGCTTCAGCGCCTTCTCCACCTCAACATAGCTGTTTTTGTCGCCTTCGTCAGCTTCCTGATTCATGGCCGCTTCACGACGGAGCATGAAATCCTGCATATCAACCGTAGCCTCCACCCGCGCCAGCTTCCAACTCGGAATCCGCGTCCGCTTGCCATTCTCTTCAATGTCAAAATCGCCGTTCTTCCTGATGCCATGCAAGATGCCTGGCAGTTTCCTGCGGATGTCCCTGGTATAGGCGAAGGAAATGCGCATCGGCTTGTCCAGCCGCAGGCGTTCAACCTGGGCAATGTCATACTTGTCAGGCGTTTCCTTCTGCCATTCCTGAAATAATACGCGCTTCTTCTCAAAGCCAGAGAAGACGCCAGACACCTCCTTGCCGCCAACGATCAGAATATCAGCCGTCGTCGACAGAGCCAGACACAAAAAGAACAACCCCAATCGCAGACTTACCTTGTACATAATCATTCCTGTAATACGTTAATGTTTTCCCCCAGAAAATTAGGCTCAATGCCTTTCTGCTATCGCCATGACATCCACCCTGAACCGGAGCCTCGTCAGCCATGCGCAGAAAAAGTCTCCTGGCTCTGGCCCTCGTCCAGTTGGCGGCGGCCATCAGCCTGGCCGTGACAACAGCCATACTATATCACCAAACCGGAACTATGCTTGCCGAACCAGAACTGAAAAAACTGGCCGGCACCATGTCTGAATACGCCGACGCCATGGTCGCCTACCGAGAAATCTTTACGACCATAAACCAGGCAGCGCCGCAATATCTCAAAACTACGCAGGAACTGGAAAAATTCTTTCTGACCTTGCAGCCTCTGAGCCATACCTTGCATGACCTGAGTCAACGCGGCTTCACGCTCTTCGGACACCAATTCTGGCCGCTAAGCGTCCTGGAGGAGCCGGCCGCCCAATTAAATAACATGTTGCCGGATATAGCCGCAACCTGCGCCGTCACCGCCGAAACCCTGAGCCGATACGACGCCCACACCCACCAGCAAACCCTGGCCGCCATTGACGCCACCATTGACAGCCTCCGAAACGCAAGCAGCGCCTTAGAGCAGCATGCCGCCAAGCGAGATGCCATCCCATTGCTCTTGGCAATCACCGGGTGGCTCATCGCTATCGCCATCGGCGCCGGCAGCATCAGCCACATCGCCAACCTCTAGCCCACTAAACTAGCGTATGCCATCCTGCGCCTGCCTGTGTCTCCGTCCAGTGCCGGCACTTTAGTGCCGGAACTCATCCCTCGCCCCTATTTACGACCTTCCTGCTGGCGAAATCGCCAAAACACCATTATGATATATCTGGCGAAATAACTTCTTCGCCAAGACACAATTCTTCTCCCACTGGAAAAGGACATGAAAATTCTTATTACCGGCGGCAAGGGAATGCTGGGAAAAACCCTGCAACGCGAGTTGGCGGAGCATGACCTGATCATCGCCGACCTGCCCGAGGTCGATATTCTCCAGGCCGCCGCTTTTAACCAACTTGTCGGCGACAGCCGTCCCGAAGCAGTCATCCATTGCGCTGCCATGACCCAAGTAGACCGCTGCGAACAGGAGCCGGAATCGGCGTATCGCCTGAATGCAGCCGGTTCCGCCAACGTGGCCATGGCCTGCCAGCGACACAACGTCCGGCTTCTCGCCATCTCCACCGACTACGTCTTCCGCGGCGACCTGGATCGGCCCTATCACGAATTCGATTGCCCAAACCCCAAAACCGCCTACGGCAAAAGCAAATACGCCGGCGAAGAGCAAGTCAGGACGTTATGCCCGAACCACCTGATCGCCAGAATCGCCTGGCTGTATGGCGAAAAAGGCCCCAGCTTCGTCCATACAATGCTCGCTCTGGCGGACGGCGCCCGCCCCGAACTGACCGTCGTCAACGACCAAATCGGTAATCCGACCAGCACCACCGCCGTCGCCCGGCACCTGAAACTGCTCCTGAAGCACCCGGAACTGGGCGGCACTTTCCATCTGACCTGCGAAGGCGAAGCGACCTGGTTTGACTTCGCCCAGGAAATCTTCCGCCTGGCCAACATCAAGCAAGCGGTCAAGCCATGCACGACCAAGGACTTCCCACGGCCAGCTCCGCGCCCGGCTAACTCCAGGCTTGACAATATGCGCCTGAGACTGCACGGCCTGCCCCCCATGCCGCATTGGCAAGATGCACTGCAAGACTTCCTCAACAACAATGCCAGCTCCGCGCCGGCGCGGCCAAACCCATAACGCCAATACTCCGGTTATACCAATACCACCCCCTCAAACACAATACAAACAAGGCAGCAGCATGAGCATGAAACGAATTTTAGTCACCGGAGGCGGCGGCTTCCTGGGATCATGGCTGTGTGAAAAATTGCTCGAAACAGGCCACGAAGTCATCTGCGTCGATAATTTCTTCACCGGCGCTAAACGCAATATCTACCACTTGCTTGACAATCCCCAGTTCGAACTGATCCGGCATGACGTGACCATGCCCCTGTATATCGAGATCGACCAAATCTACAACCTGGCCTGTCCCGCGTCGCCTGTCCACTACCAGCGTGACCCAATCCAGACCGTGAAAACCTGCGTGCACGGCGCCATCAATATGCTCGGCCTGGCCAAACGCCTGAAAATCCCCATCCTGCAAGCATCCACCTCCGAAGTATACGGCGACCCGGCCGTACACCCGCAAGTGGAAGAATACTGGGGAAACGTCAATCCGGTCGGCCTGCGCTCCTGCTATGACGAAGGCAAACGCTGCGCCGAAACCTTGTTCTATTCCTACCGCCTACAATGCGACCTGGCCATCAAGATAGTCCGCATCTTCAATACCTACGGCCCGCGCATGCACCCAAACGACGGACGCGTCGTCAGCAACTTCATCCTCCAAGCCCTCAACAACGAGGACATCACCATCTATGGCGATGGCTTGCAAACCAGGAGTTTCTGCTATCGCGACGACCTGATCGAAGCCATGATGCGCATGATGGACACCCCGCACGAGGTCACCGGGCCCATCAATATCGGCAACCCAGGCGAATTCACCATTCGCGAACTGGCCGAATTGGTCATCGAATTGACCGGTTCCAAATCCCGCATCATTCGCCAGCCACTGCCAGCTGATGACCCGAAACAACGCCGGCCTGATATCACCAAGGCCAAAAAAATCCTCGACTGGGAACCGAAAACACCGCTGCGCGAAGGGCTTGGACATACCATCGAGTACTTCCGCAAACTCCACCGCGACGACCCGGACTTCTGCCGACGCTAAGCCACCCACGATAAACAGCTGGCCTGCTAAAGCGCACGCCAGCGCCGAGAAAGTCATCCTAAACCATCCCAACCACCAACCACAACAAAATATTATGTCACCTGCCCGAATCATTGTCACCGGCGGCGCCGGATTCATTGGCTCCGCCCTGGTACGCCTCCTAGTCCGCGAGACCGACGCCGAAGTCGCCGTGCTGGACAAGCTGACCTACGCCGGCAACATGGATAACCTCAAGGAAATCGCCGACTCGCCGCGCTTCCACTTCTTCCACAACGACATCTGCGACCGCGACGCGGTTAACCGCCTGTTCCGCAAATTCCAGCCCAACGCCATCATGCACCTGGCAGCAGAATCGCATGTCGACCGCTCCATTGACGCCCCCCTGGAATTCGTGAACACCAATGTAATGGGCACGGCCAATCTGCTGCAATGCGCCCTCGGCTACTGGCAAAACCTCCCGGCAGAACAACAAAGCCAATTCCGCTTCCAACATATTTCCACGGACGAAGTCTACGGCGACCTCGGCCCTACCGGCCTGTTCCACGAAAAAACGCCGTATGACCCAAAATCGCCGTATTCCGCCAGCAAAGCCGCCAGCGACCACCTGGTGCGAGCCTGGGGTCACACCTTTGGACTGCCCATCCTAATCAGCAACTGCTCCAACAACTACGGCCCCTACCACTTCCCGGAAAAACTCATCCCCCTGGTCATCCTTAACGCCATCGAAGGCAAAAACCTGCCTATCTATGGCACCGGCTCCAACATCCGCGACTGGCTCTATGTCGACGACCACGCCCGCGCCCTCCTGCTCATCCTGCAAAAAGGCGCCCCCGGCGGAACCTACAACGTCGGCGGCAACAACGAACGCACCAACCTCCAGGTGGTGCAGGGAATCTGCGCTATCCTCGACGAGCTGAAACCACGTCCGGAAGGTCGCTACAGCGACTTGATCATCTTCGTCACCGACCGCCCCGGACACGATATGAGATATGCTATCAATGCCCAGAAACTGACCCGAGAACTGGGCTGGAAGCCGCGCGAGACCTTCTCCACCGGCATCCGCAAAACCGTGCAATGGTACCTTGATAACGAATGGTGGTGGCGGCCTATACGCGACCATAAGTACTCCGGCCAACGGCTGGGGAAAGGCAAATGACATGTGGAAAGGCATTGTCCTCGCCGGCGGCGCCGGCACCCGCTTGCATCCAATCACCAGAGCCGTGTCCAAACAGCTCCTGGCCGTCTATGACAAGCCGATGGTCTACTACCCGCTGTCCGTGCTTATGCTGGCCGGCATCCGCGACATCCTCGTCATCACCACCCCGGAAGACCAGCCAGCCTTTCTACGCCTGCTCGGAGACGGCTCGCGCTACGGCATCCGCCTGTCCTACGCAGTCCAACCAAAACCAGAAGGGCTGGCGCAAGCCTTCATCATCGGTGAAGACTTCATCGGCAAAGACAACGTGGCTATGATCCTAGGCGATAATATCTTCTACGGAGCCAACCTGAGCGAACGGCTGCACAAGGCCACCGAACAGCTTGACGGCGCCACCGTCTTCGGATACTATGTCAGCGACCCGGAACGCTTCGGCGTCGTCGAATTCGACCAACAAGGACGCGCTATCTCCATCGAGGAAAAACCAACCCACCCGAAGTCCAACTACGCTGTCACCGGACTCTATTTCTGCGACAATAACGTCATCAATATCGCCAAAAACCTACGGCCGTCCGCACGCGGAGAACTGGAAATCACCGACGTGACCAACGCCTACTTAGCCGCTGGCGCCCTGCGAGTGGAACGGCTTGGACGAGGCTACGCCTGGCTTGACACCGGAACCCATGAAAGCATGCTCGACGCCGCTAACTTCATCCGCGCCATCCAAGTCCGACAAGGGCTGCAAATCGCCTGCCTGCAAGAAATCGCCTTTCAACAAGGCTGGATGACCAAGGACGATGTCCGCGAAAGCATCAAAGACATGCTTAAGACTAACTACGGCAAATACTTGGAACGAGTTATCCTGAAATGAAGCTATCGGTCATCATCCCCGTCTATAATGAAGAAGCTACAATCGCAGAAGTGATAGCTCGAGTCCGCCGCTGCGGCGTTCCTGACCTGGACATCATCGTCGTCAATGACTGCTCCACTGACAGCACGCGCGCCTGCCTCGAAGCCGTCCCCCCAGGGCCAGACCTGCGCATCGTCCACCACTCCGTCAACCAAGGCAAAGGCGCAGCCATCCGCACTGCCCAATCCATGGTCACCGGAGACGCGGTCATCATCCAAGACGCCGACCTGGAATACTCGCCCAGCGAATTCCCAGCCATGCTCAAACCGATCGAAAAAGACCTCGCTGACGCTGTCTTCGGCAG
Source organism: Lentisphaerota bacterium (assembly GCA_012799905.1). Classification (GTDB taxonomy): domain Bacteria; phylum Verrucomicrobiota; class Lentisphaeria; order Oligosphaerales; family Oligosphaeraceae; genus JAAZKI01. The sequence continues at coordinate 5,916 of JAAZKI010000061.1, forward strand.
CCGCTACTCCGGCCGGGAAATCCTCGTCGACACCTTCTGGCATTACTTCGGCAACAAAGTCCTGACCACGCTCTCCAATATCTTCTCCAATCTCCATCTGACCGACATGGAGACGTGCTACAAAATGATCCGGGCGGACATCTTCAAGAAAATGACCCTCGAATGCAACCGCTTCGGCTTCGAACCAGAAGTGACCGCCAAATTGGCCAAGGCGCGCTGCCGCATCTACGAAGTGCCCATCTCCTACCGAGCCAGGCCATACGAAGAAGGCAAAAAAATCGGCTGGAAAGACGGAGTGGCCGCCATCTGGTTCATCTTCAAATACAACGTGCTGGAGTAAAACCCAGCGGCGAACGGTGCGAGACGCGAAAAACTGTTGTTTTATCCGCAGATGACGCTGATGACGCAGATTTTTTTAGGGCGTGTTGTATGGAAAAACCAGCCGCAAAGCGGCAAAAGCCCGGAGGGTGACACATAGAAGCCCAGGGTAAGCCGGGCCGCTAGGCTCGGCGCAGCCCTGGAGGAGATGGCATAGATTTGGAACCCTGTAAGGGTAACGCATAAATTAGGTTATAGACGGATAGTCCACCCTAAGTTACCTCCGTTCAGTGCCGGGGCTTTAGCCCGAGGCGAGATTAGCGACCCGCAGCTGCTTGCGTACTCTTGTGTTACCTCCGTCCAGTGCCCGGGCTTCAGCCCGGGGCGAAAAACTTTTTCTATCGCTGACCATAGCGTTTTCACCCTTACTGATATATATTAAACCCTGAATATAATTCTTATTCACTATCGGCAGGCAGAA
>JAAZKI010000211.1 GCA_012799905.1 Lentisphaerota bacterium
AAATTGTTGACGCAGGAGATGGCCCTGGCCTTATCCCGGGCCTTGCTCAGCGCCGGCAGCAGCATGGCAGCCAAAATGGCGATGATGGCGATGACGACTAACAACTCAATCAAGGTGAATTGCAGATAAAAATGTTTTTTCATGGCGGCACCTGCTTTGGGGAATGGAAAAAAGGCACTCGCACTTAGGAAATTCACTCTGCGGTTCAATTGCTGGGCAGCGACCAGTCTAACTGGCGGTAGAGGTGGGGATGACTGGCCTCCTGGGTCGCCTTGGCGAATTTGCTTTTCAACTCCCTGGCGGTAAATGTTTCCACGTGTCCGTCAAAGAAGGCGAGATTGGCGCGGTCATTGTGGCGGAAATGGAAGCCGCTGAGTTGGTTGGAATTGGAGATGCCGAGGACGTAGAACTGATTGCCGGCATAATCGAAGGCGCCGCCGTAGGCGATCGAGTCACCCAGCAGCATGTATTCTGACGGCTTGGTCATGTTAATCGTAGCGTAATAAGTAGCAAAGCCGTCGCCCACCCTCGGGTTGCCGTGTTCGTTTTCATAGGCTGCTCCGAACAACGGCGACTTCATGGCATAAATCCAGCTCTGTGAGTTCGACCTGTTTTGCCAGGACGGGCAGCGAAAGCGCGGTTCATTTGCCAGCGTGGAGTAGGAACCTCCAGTCGCATACAGTAATTCGTATGCCCAGCTCCAGGCTCGTGCGCCGGTGCAGCGGAAGAGGTTGACCATGCCTTCATTGGAGTCAGCGTACATCAGCTGCTCAAGAGCTATCTGCTTCATGTTGTTGACGCAGGAGATGGCCCGGGCCTTCTCCCGGGCTTTGCTCAACGCCGGCAACAGCATCGCCGCTAAAATGGCGATGATGGCAATGACGACCAACAACTCAATCAGGGTGAATTGCAGATAAGATAGTTTTTTCATGACGCACCTGTGCTGATCAAAAAGGCGCTTGGAAAATTTACACGGATATGAAGTTAATGATACATCCTGTATAAATTATAGCAAAATATTACGGAAAAAACAAGCTGTCAACTGTCTTTACGACTCCTGCTCAGGTGCAAAAAGCATGTTTTTTGACGTCTGCGGCAAATTGCGATGTATCAACAAGAACGACGATGTCTTCCGTGCGGTTCAATTGCTAGGCAATGTCCAATCTAACTGACGGTAGAAATTGGGGTTGTTGGCCTGGCTGGTCGCCTTGGCGAATTTGCTTTTCAACTCCCTGGCGGAAAAGGGTTCGACATGCCCGTCAAAGAAGGCGAGGTTAGCGCGGTCGCTATGGCGGAAATGGAAGCCGCAGCGCTGGTTAGAGTTAGTGGTGTCAAGGTTGTAGAACTGATTGCCCTGGTGGCCGAAAGCGCCATCGTAGAAGATCGAGTCAACCAGCAGCATGTATTCCGACGGTCGGGTCATGTCAAGCGTGGAGTAAAAAGTGGCAAAACCGTCATTTATCCTCGGGTTGCCATGTTCGCTTTCATAGACAGACCCGAATGACGGGGACTTCATAGCATAGGTAAAGTCAATTCCTTTCTTCGTATTTTGCCAGGCCGGGCAGCGAAATTGCGGGTTGTTTGGCAGCTCGGTGTAGGGGCCTCCAGTCGCAAACAGCAATTCGTAGGCCCAGTTCCAGTTTTTCACGCCGGTGCAGCGGTAGAGATTGACCATGCCATGATTGGAGTCAGCGTACATCAGCTGCTCAAGAGACAGCTGCTTTAAGCTGTTGACACAGGAAATGGCCCTGGCCTTATCTCGGGCTTTGCTCAATGCCGGCAAAAGCATGGCGGCCAAAATAGCGATGATGGCGATGACGACCAACAACTCAATCAAGGTAAATTGCAAATAAAAATGTTTTTTCATGATGACCTCCTTTGTTGAATAGGAAGAAGACACCTATAAAGTAACGGAACGCCGTCGAAATGCAAGCCTTGCAATTTACAGTTATTCGATTATATAGTAATTTAATCGGTCAGCCACTGATACTCGGAGTTTCGATAAGTTGCGGAGACAGGCGCACCGGGCAAGGCGCTGGAGTGGACAGTGGACAATGGACAAAAGTGAACTGAGGCGCGAAGACGCATGCCATCCATCTCTCAATAATGGCAAACATAGGCAACGGCATTTTCGGATTCATCAATGGGTTTGAGTTTTACATTTCTTGGTTCAGGCACATCGTATGGCGTCCCGATGATCGGCTGCCGCTGCGCAGTTTGCCAGTCGACCGACCCACGTGACCGTCGGCTGCGCTCGTCAGGCGCTCTTCGCTCCGGGACGACGACGCTGCTTTTCGACATCAGCCCCGATCTTCGCGAACAGGCTTTGCGAGCTAACCTGGACCGGCTGGACGCCGTCTTTTTGACCCACACCCATGCCGACCATCTGCATGGCATTGACGACCTGCGGGGCTTCACGCGCCTCAGCCGGGAAATGCTTCCCCTCTACGCTCAAAAGGACGATGTCGACTTTGTGCGCCAGCATTTTAATTACATTTTCGATGACAATCATTTCTATCTGGGCTGGGGGATTCCCCGGCTGGATTTGCGGGTGGTGGACACGGCAGCTGTGCAGGTCGGCGACTTGTCGGTGCAGCCAGTGCCCCTGCGTCACGGCCGTGGTTCGGCCATGGGCTACCGCGTCGGCGGACTGGCCTACCTCACGGATTGCAGCGAGATTCCCAAGACGTCGTATCCACTGCTGCAAGACCTGGAAGTGCTGATCATTGATGGACTTAGATGGCGCGAGCATCCAACCCATTTTTCCTTTGAACAGGCGTTTGCAGAGGCGCGTAAAATCGGCGCAGCGAGGACGTACCTGACCCATTTGGCGCATGACATTGCCCATGCAGCCACCGAGAAGCTGCTCCCAAAACATATTTATCTGGCGTACGATGGCCTTGTGGTCAATTGTTCATAACTACAAGAGATTAAAGGAGTAAGAGGCATGATTAGAAAAAAATTATGGGCCATGGCAATAGTGGCGGGCAGCTTGCTGCTGGGAACGACAGCTGTGCCAGGGCTGGACATCATTCCCGGCGGCTTTGTGCCGCTGTCCGCCAGCGTCATTGAGAAGGCGCCAGCGCCGGAAGGCGAGGTGATGCGCTTCCGAGGCAGTCATCAGCTGTACGTATCGCCGGACGCCGCTGGCCGGTTGTCCGTGGAGTTGTTCAACAAGCAAGTCGGCAAATACGATGCGATGGTGATTTATCGTCTGCTCACCCTGGGTGGCGACGAGTTGGCAGCAGGCGCTCTCAAGGTCAATACCGGCGCTACTCTTGCCAAAGATGATTTGGCGCCAGGCATTTATGCGCTGGAAGTCAATTCCGGGAGCAACTCGGTGATTGTGCGGAATGCGAATGGGCTGTGCTTTGTCGCAGCTACCCAGTCGCAGCCGCTGCATCTGATTGAGGAGTGCCCGCGTCTGTATTTCCAGGTTTTGAGCGACAGCCGCGAAGTCGAATTGATCGTCAAAGGCCAGCCCACCTTGGAGCATGTGGCGGTCACGGTCTGGGATGGCGATGGCGCTGTCGTCGCCCAGGACAGCACTGTTGGCAAGCCCAGACATGTCTGTAAACTGGTCATTCCAGTGGCGGACGGCCAGGCGGGTCGGCTTTGGAGCCTACGCCTCGGCAAGGCCGGAGACTTGGGTTTTGAAGACATGACCTTGATTTTGGCGCGCGGCGTCGAAACCGTGGTGGCAGACCGGCCGGCAAGGCTGGCGTTGCCGCTCATGCAGCTGGAATGTCAGACTGTAGACAAACATTCCCTGATCGGCTATCGCTTTAGCGAACGCCTGCAAGAAATCCCGGGCGTCAACGCCGCGCTTGAGTTCGCTTTTAGCGACGGCTCGGGTCGGCCTCCGCTGCAAAAGCAATGGACGGGCGCGTCTAACCTGAATAATGCCGGTCATTTTGAATTCAGCTATAACGACCTGGTGGTAGGTCAACTCCGTGCAGCCATCCGCGACAGCCAAGGAAAAACGCTGGCAGCCCGCAATGATAAAATCGCTGTCTGCCAAGGGGAGATGTACTACGAAATCGAATGGGTGGAGGAACACGAGCCAGCTCCAGCCCAGCCAACCGACCAGGCACGAGGCTTCCAGGTGTTCCAGCGCCAAGAGCCGGGCGATGTGCGCCCCAATAGCCGACCGCGGCCAGAAGAGATCGTCGAGGCGATTATGGACGCTATGGCGCCAGGCTGCTGGTCAGTGCAGTTCTTTGCATTGTATCCGTTGCGAGACGCCGCGAATGTCCGCCTGACGATTTCGGATTTGGTCGGCCCTGGCGGCGCAACCATCCGCAAGGAAGATATCGAATTGCGGGTCGTGC
>JAAZKI010000334.1 GCA_012799905.1 Lentisphaerota bacterium
CTATAGGTAGAGTTACTCTTCAAACGATTCATTGAGAAAAAATATTGGTTTCGGCGCGAAAAACACCGCCGAAAGACGCCATAACGCAAAATTCCGGGCGAGTCCGCAAGCCCGGTGCGGCTCGCCCGGCTTTCTTATTTTTTATTCTTCTGCAAAAGTGAAAACTTCAAAGACTTCGACTTTGGTATCGGGTTTAGTGAGAGCCTCGGCGGTTTGGCCGATTCGGCGGCACAGAGCCGCCATAAACTGAGCTGGCTCCGGCACCTGTTTCCAGACGACAGGAAGGAATCCGGCCTGTCTGCCGTCAGCAGCCAGCAGCACACCATGCCGGCCGGGCCGCAAGCGACTGTACAATTCCTCCGGCGTTTCGAACACGACAGCCACAGGTTCACTCATCACGCTGATTACAAACTTAGCGTCAGTCAAGTCATCCATAGTTATCGGCGGTCGCTCACCGTCCGCCCTGAGAAAGTTGGCCGCATTCATCACTACTGCCTTGGCCAGAGGCTCCCGGCCCGGCATGATGAGATACTGGCCCAGGGTGACATCGCCTTTAATGATGGCCACCTGGCAGCCGTATTTCTGCATCAGGTTGCGCGAATACGTCGGCAACGGCGGCGGCTCCTGCTTCTGCAATTGCGTCGTGATGACGCGTCGCGCCAAGTCAAGCAGGAGCGCTTTTTCAGCCGAGTTAACGGCTTCGCCTCTGTAGTTTTCACGAGTGACGGCCCGGGTGGCGTCTAAAAAAGCGGCTTTAGTCTCCTCGTCATCCCAATCGAGGCTGGCAGCCTGGGCCATCAATTCGAGGTTGACTGCCGGCTCAAGATGGAGAAAAGCGCCGCCGGGGGCAGACACATTGCCAGCCACGCGCACATCGACGTTCCCCCATTGCAAGGTCTGCGCCAGTCCAAAGGCGACTTGCGCAGGCAAAGGCAGGTCAGCAGCCGTACCGGCAGCAGCGTCAGCAGTCAAGGAAGTCAGGATTTTTTTCCAGGACTGAGCATCGGCGCTCTCGCTGTCCGGCCAGAAAGCGATCAGCACGGACTGCGGGTCAGCCAATAGGGGCGACAATGCAGCAACGGTTTCCGCGACCGGAGTGGCGGGATTGAGAAACAATGGCGCCACCTCGACCGTATGGAGCTTGTACAGCAGCAGGGCTGCGATGTCGTCAATACGCTGTTCAGCGGCTTCATTGAGGGTGCCTTTCACAAAAAGGCCATCACCCGATTGCAGCAGCGCAGCGCAGACTTCCTGGGCGCCGCCAGCCGTGCCAAGCAACGTGGAGTATTCTTCCGCCGTGGCAACGACTATGCGGCGTTCGTTCGGATTGCTGCCAGGCGCAGGAGCAAACAAAAGATATGCGGTGCGCATGTCAACAGCCAAGCGGCCGAAGCCGACGCCCCAGGACGGCCCGGACGTCGATAAATTGCCGCCAGGAACATGTATGGCCCGGACGCGGCGCGAGGGATTTTCCGTTGCCATCGCGCCAAGCCAGGCAGCCGCCTGCTGCCGCAGCTCTTGTGCTGGCGAGACGGCCGGCGCTTGGGCAGGTTCATCAACCGGACTAGGCTTCCGCCGCCACCACCACGCCGAAGCCTCCTGTGCCAGGAAAAAGCAAAACAGCGTCAACAGTATGCGGCAAATCTTCATATTTAGAGTGACTCCAGCCTCAATAATAGTCAAAATGGAAAACAACTATGTTATATGTAATATAGCACAGAGGTTGCAGAATAACGACGCTTAACACTAAATTAACCAAGGTAAATTGTAATCGGTCACTCATCGATACTTCGGAGTTCCGGCAAGTATCAATCGGTGACCGATACCTGTTGACTTAGGTGTTGTCTTGACAAACAGCCAAGAGCAAATATGTTTTTCCTGTTCCACGCCAGCCAACGCCCTCCTGGCCATCCGCTCCTCTTTCACCATACCATTGATAGGCTTGATTTATGAAAATACTGCACACTTCCGACTGGCACCTGGGGAGGTCTCTGCACATTAAGAAACGGCATGACGAACACCTGGCCTTTCTGCAATGGCTGTTGAAGGAAATCGACAACCGGCAAATTGACGTCCTGCTGGTGGCTGGAGATGTCTTCGACTCCGGCCTCCCCGGCATCACCGCCCAGGAGCTGTACTACAATTTCCTCGGCCAAGTCGCGCAATCCTGCTGCCGTCATGTCGTCATCATCGCTGGCAACCACGACTCGCCGTCGTTTCTCAATGCGCCGGGCAAGCTGCTCAAGGCTCTTCGCGTCCATGTCGTCGGCGCCGCAGCAGATGACCCGGCTGACGAAGTGCTTGTGCTCCGCAGCCGCGACCAAACTCCGGAACTGCTGGTTGCCGCTGTGCCCTTTCTGCGCGACCGCGACATCCGAACCGTGCAAGCCGGTGAAAGCCCCGAAGACAAGATACAGAACCTCAAGCAGGGCATTGGCAACCACTATGCCGCCGCCTTCGCTGCGGCTGAACAACGCCGCGCTGAACTGGGGGCAGACCTCCCCCTGGTCGCCATGGGGCATTTATTCACCGACGGCGAGTGCCTGGTTCAGGACGCCGGCGTCCGCAAACTCTATGTTGGCGAATTATTCGGGGTTGCGCCCACCATCTTTCCGGCCAGTGTGGATTATGTCGCGCTCGGGCATCTGCATGTGCCGCAAACCGTCAACAACTCCAGCCACATCCGCTATTGCGGCTCGCCAATACCGATAGGGTTCAACGAAGCAGAACAACAAAAAATAGTCTGCCTGGTCGAGTTCCAAGGCCGGGAAGCGGCGGTGGAAACCCTGCCCGTGCCCGTCTTCCAGAAGTTGCAGACTATCCAAGGCGATTGGGACACCATTTCCAGCCGCCTGAACGAATTGGCCAATTCCACCGAATCTATATGGCTGAACATCATCTATGACGGCAAAGAAGTCATCGGCGACTTGAGCCAGCGGCTGGAGAATGCCGTGGACGGCACACGTCTCGACATCGTGAACGCATGCAACGACCAGATGCGCGAACAGACATTGCGCCAGCAAAGCGAGGACGAGACCCTGGGCGACCTTGAAGTCAATGATGTGTTTGAACGCCTCCTGGCCATGCAAGAGGTGCCGGAGTCCCAGCGGCCCGACCTCCGACTGGCCTATCAAGAAGCGGTGGCAGCGTTGGAAGACCCCGAGCGGGCAGCAGGGAAAGATAATTAGCCATGAAAATCCTCCAAGTACGTTTCCGCAATCTCAATTCCCTGGTCGGCGAATGGGAAGTTGATTTCACGCATCCGGCTTACGAGTCCAACGGCATTTTCGCCATCACCGGCCCGACCGGCGCAGGCAAATCGACGATTCTGGACGCAATGTGCCTGGCGCTGTACGGCATGACGCCGCGACTGAACGCTATCACCGGGAGCTCCAACCAGATTATGTCGCGGCAAACCGGCGATTGCTTTGCCGAAGTGACGTTTAAGACGGGCAAGGGCCATTTTCGCTGCCATTGGTCGCAACGACGGGCCCACGGCAAAGCCGACGGCAAGCTGCAACCCCAAAGGCATGAAATCTCCGATGCCGAAACCGGCCAGGTCATCGACTCCAAAACCTCCAAAGTCCCTGAGAAAGTAGAAGAAGTCACCGGCATGGACTTTGATCGCTTCACCCGTTCCATGCTCTTGGCCCAAGGCAGCTTCGCTGTCTTTCTGCAAGCCAACGCCAGTGAGCGCGCGCCGATCTTGGAGCAAATCACCGGCACCAAAATCTACAGTGACATATCCATACTAGTCCATGAACGCACTTCCGCCGAAAAGGAGAGCCTGAAATTCATGCAGGCGGAAATCGCTGGAATGCCAACCATCTCACCGGAAGAGGAACAGGAATTGCTCGTCGGAAAACAGCTAAAGGAGCAAGAAGCGAAGGCGCTTTCCGAACTGCTTGAACAGAAAAAAACGGCTCTTGCCTGGCTGGAAAACCTCTCCCGCCTCCAGCAAGAATTGGAGGACGCCAAGAAAAACCAGGCGCTAATCCAGACCGAAAACGAGGCTTTTACTCCCCAGCGCCTGCGCCTGCAAAGAGCCAACAAGGCTTTAGGACTGGCGCCCGATTTCGCTGGCCTATCTACCATCCGCGATAAACAGAAGGAAGACCAGGCGAACCTGAATCAATGCCAAAATGACCGGCCAGCCGCTGCTGCGACCACGCTCACTGCCCAGACTAACTTGAAAGAAGCCCAGGATAGTCTCCAGTCAAAAAAGAATAATCAGGCGACTATGCTGCCAGTCATCCGCGCAGTGAACGTCCTCGACACTAAAATCGCCGCAGGCAAGACTGAACAACAAGCCGCCGACGCGAGGCTGGTTCAGGCCGAGGCCGAACTAACCGCGCAACGCCAAAAGCAGCAAGCCGGCCTGGCGGCATTGGAAACGCTTTCCAAGCAGATGGATGAGCTGCGGCTCCGTCTGGAGGCGACCGCAGGCGATGCACGTCTGACCGAGCAGCTGGCCGGCATCCGCGAACGAGTCAACGCCACCAAAGCTCTTGCCGCCAGCGTGACAGCCAAAAACGCCGAGGCAACAGACGCGGAAGCCAAGCGCCAGGCTCTGCAAGCCGCCCTTGACTCCAGTCAAAGTCAATTGGCTTCGGCACAGGAAGCCTTTAAGCAAGCCCAGGACGACATGTCCCAAAAACAGACCGAACTGGCAACCGTTCTGAATGGCAAAGACCTGCCTGCCTGGATTGAACTTCAATCCCAGACCAAAGCTGAACTGGACATCGTGACGACGGCTTTAAACGCTTGGGAGGAAAAGCGACAATTTGAGCAGAGCCGTGGCGAATTGGAGCAAAAGGATGCTGAACTGCGGGAAGAACAGGCGACCGCGACAGAGCAGCTGCAAAAGCTGCAAGAAGAGATTAAGGCGCAAGAAAAGGAGGTCGAGAACCGGCGCATCCAACTAACCTTGCTTCAGCGTATAAGGAGCCTTGAGGAAGAGCGTCGAAAACTCCAGGACGGCCACCCCTGCCCCTTGTGCGGCGCCACCAGCCATCCCTACGCGGTCGGCAATATCCCGGTCGCGGATGATGCCGAAAAACAATTTTCCGAAGCAAGACAGCGCCAGCGTCAACTTGAAAGCGACTGCAATGAGGTAAAAAACCAGCTGGCAAACATCACCAGGGACCTGGCGCGGTTGGCAACAGAGAACACCGCCCTGGGCAAAAAACTCAAAGCGACGGTAGACAAAATCACCTCAAACTGCACCAGCCTAGGCCTCAATGCTGAGGCAACGACGGACGCTGATTTGGAAAATACGCTGCGACAGTTCGAAAACGAAAAAAAGGCTCTCCATGAGCAAGCCAGTCAGACTGCGGCGAAAGCGGCCCGCGTGCAGGGAAAACACAGCCAGGCGCAAAGCCGTGTTGACCAGACCCGCGACGATGTCGCCAAACACGAAAAAGCGACCCAGGCCGCTAACAACGAGCTTGACAGTACGCTTGCAACCTTGACCAGACTGCAAGGCGAGGCAGCCGCGAATCAAGCAGCCTGCGATCAAGCAATGGCCGCTCTGCAAGGCGAACTGGCGGAATACGGCGTCACCGCTCCGGACCTCGCATCCCTGGATGCTGCCTGCAAAACTCTCGAAAAACGCCAGAAGCAACGCATGGCTGACTCAACCCAAATCGTCGTGCTGGAAAAGAAACACGTCGAGCTGACGTCCCAGACCGGCAGCCAGGCCGACCAAATCAGCAAACAGGAAAACAACCTGGCCGAATTGCAGCGTCAGTGTGAACAGGCGCAGAAGGCTCTGAAGGCGCTCCTGGATGAA
>JAAZKI010000362.1 GCA_012799905.1 Lentisphaerota bacterium
AATTATAAATTATGAATGACAAATACGCCTCAGCATTCAACATTCAGCATTCTCGCCCCTCGCCCCTCGCCCCTCGCCCCTTTCCTGAGACCGCTGCTCGTCGGATTTCCGAATATCAATGACTGACCGATTACGGCGGGCGCTGCCTTTCCACCTCTTTGCGACCGACTGATTTTACATTTTTGCAACGAACTTTATATTAGTTGGTTTGGCTTATTGACTTCCACTGCGCCGCCCCCTGGCTTGGCACGCTACTGTTAGAATTTGCCTGACGCCCTGGCTAGGGCAAAGGACTGGCGCCTCATCGCAATTAAGGAATATTGGAACATGTGCACTCAAAACCGCCTTTTAGCCATCAACGCCATTGCCGAGCGGACGCATGGCAACGTCCAAGCCGCGCGGCCGGCGTCGCTGGCCAGTTATGGCGAGGATGTCTTCAATACCGAAATCATGTGCAAGTATCTGCCCAAGGCGACGGCTGCCAAGCTGCTGGCGACCATCCAAAAGGGCACGCCGCTGGATTCCTCCATCGCCGACGCAGTGGCGTATGCGATGAAAGAATGGGCCATCAGCCGCGGCGCCACCCATTTCACGCACTGGTTTCAACCATTGACCGGCGGCACAGCGGAAAAGCATGACGCCTTTCTCGAATTGAGTCCCGACGGCAAGGCGCTGATGCGCTTTTCCGGCAAAAACCTGACCATCGGCGAACCTGACGCCTCCAGCTTCCCCTCGGGCGGACTGCGCAGTACGTTCGAAGCCCGCGGCTATACGGCCTGGGACCCGACCAGTCCGGCCTTCATCAAACGCCACGCCAACGGCGCAACCCTCTGCATCCCAACCGTATTCTGCTCCTATACCGGCGAAATCCTGGACAAGAAGACGCCGCTGCTCCGCTCCATCCAGGCCTTGAAAAAGTCAATCGCGCGCTTGATGAGCTGCTTCAAACTGCCAGAAGAAATTATCACCATAACCCTGGGGCCGGAGCAGGAGTATTTTCTGATTGATAAGAAGTTCTACTTGCAGCGCCCTGACCTGGTGCAGACCGGCCGGACGCTGTTCGGCGCGCCGCCGCCCAAGCACCAGCAGCTGGAGGATCATTATTTCGGCGCTATCAAGCCGCGCATCCTGGCTTTTATGACCGAAGTCGAATACGAACTCTGGCGCCTGGGCATTCCTGCCAAGACCCGGCACAATGAAGTCGCCCCAGCCCAGTTTGAAATCGCCCCGATCTTCGAAGACCTCAACCTCGCAGTTGACCACAACATGATGGTCATGGAAGTATTGCGCCAGGTCGCTGACCGCAATGGCCTGGTCTGCCTGCTGCATGAAAAGCCCTTTGCCGGCATCAACGGCTCGGGCAAACACAACAACTGGTCGATCAACTATGGCGACCGCAATCTGCTCGATCCCGGCAACGACCCGCATGAAAATGCTATCTTCCTGACCATCCTGACCGCCATCATCCGAGCCATTGACCTGCACAGCGACCTGCTCCGGGCAACCACCTCGGGCGCTGGCAACGATCACCGCTTAGGCGCTAACGAGGCGCCGCCGACCATCATCTCCATCTTCCTGGGCGACCAACTCACCGACGTCATCAACCAGCTGGAAAACGGCGCTGTCACCGGCTCCAAGCACGCTGACGCCATGCTCATCGGCGTCGACTCCCTGCCCCCCCTGGCCCGCGACGTCACCGACCGCAACCGCACCAGTCCATTCGCCTTTACCGGCAATAAATTTGAATTCCGCGGCCTGGGTTCAAGTCAATCCTGCGCCAGCGCCAACATGATCCTGAACACCATCGTCGCCGAATCAATCGACTATATCTGCGATCAAATTGAAAAGCTGCCGGCAAAATCCTTCAACGCCGGCTTGCAGGAAGTGCTGAAAGACATCATCCGTAAACATCGGCGGATCATTTTCAACGGCGACAACTACAGCAGCGAATGGGTGGCCGAAGCAGAACGCCGCGGCCTGCCTAATCTCAAGGCCACTATGGACGCCCTCAAGCCCCTGCTCAAGCCGCAGAACCAAAAACTGCTGGTCAAATACGGCGTCTTCACCAAAGCAGAACTGAATTCCCGCTATGAAGTGTTTATGGAGGAATACCACCGCAAAGTCCGCATTGAGGGCGGCGTCGCGCTGGAAATCGCCCGCAGCATGATCATCCCAGTCGTGACCGAGGAATTCCGCAAAGTCGTCTCCGCGCAGCGCACTGTCCAGAGCAGCCGTCAATCATACGGCGCTGCCGGTCTGCGCGCCATCGCGGAAAAACTCGGTCGAGCCACAGATAAGCTAATCACCTCGACGGCTGAACTGGAAGCAGCCTTGGAAGGCAAGCACGAAGGCATCTTGCAAGCCATGGAAGAGCTGCGAGAAATCGTCGATCTGATGGAGCACCTGGTTGACGACAGCGCCTGGCCGCTGCCAAAATACCGCGAAATGCTGTTTATCTACTAAATTCGTCATAAACCCAAGGTAACAATTGCAAAAAACGGCAAGCTGAAGCTTGAAATACGTAGAGGGTGTCCAAAAAGGTTTTTAACCACGAAAGGCTTAGGGTGGACTATAGCGTCTACAACCTAAAATTTATGTGTCACCCTTGCAGGGCTCCAAATATATGCCA
>JAAZKI010000390.1 GCA_012799905.1 Lentisphaerota bacterium
AGGTCAGATATCTCTGCCTCATGCTTTTTGGCTGGGTTTTTCAAGCTTGGATAAATGCCATCCATCTGTAGAGTCTTGATACTCTTTGCCTCAGTCTGAATTTTTTTCATCACACGTACTGCATCAATGACCCAGATAAAGGTAGGCTTCCAGTAAATGCTTGCAGCTATTCCTACTAGTGACTGATATGTCGGCGCTTGATAAGAATATTTTTCGCCGCCAACTCGCATGATTGGATCAGAGAATAGCGCATAAAGGCCATGCACCTTAAATTCGATTGAGTTACGTTTCTTTTCCATTTTTCCCCTCATTTATAAAGAAATTCAAGGCGGGGTTCAGGCAGAAGCCCCAGCTTTTCCGGATCGTACCAGTTATTAGATAATAAGTAAAACACATTGTCTATAATTTTGACTGCACCGTCGCGAAGCAATCCCGACAATTTTGAGGAATAGACATTAACCGTGTATTTTTGGAGTGACTTAAGGATTTTAGCTTTTTTTAACGGGTTAAATGTTGTTGCGAATTCACCTACGTATTCCATCGCCTTGTCGTAAGGTACAATAATGCCAGTTTGTCCTCCCTCAATCACTGAAAAAGCGTCTGAGCCTGTCTTGAAAGCCGCCGGAAGGCCGCGAAATTGCATTCCTGTGTGCTGCTGAAATGCACAAGTCGCAGCGCGGTTGCTACCTAACAAATCAAAAATTGTTGACACCACGATTCCGTCTTTACTCTTTTCGACAACATAATCCATTTCGTTTTCGCGGGCAAAGAAGTAGTAATCATTAAATAGTTTAAGGGCTGACTCGATTGCTTCAGCATCCCATTTGTCGACATTGTTTTTTTCGCGAAAAACCCTTGAAGTTTGCATTTTCCCCTCATATATCTCCGGCAGCCTAGAGAGTTTTTCATCCTCTACGTCAATAATAAGAACAGCTTGTGGCTCTTCTGGCCACTCGTTGTTGCGGTTACACCTTCCCGCAGCTTGAATAATACTGTCTAGTCCTGCCTTTGCACGTATTACACAACCAAAGGAGATGTTTACACCGGCCTCAATCAGTTGCGTTGCTACGCAGAGCGTCGGTTTCTGAGACTTTAATGACTCCTTGAGTTTATCAAGAACGCGGATGCGGTGTGCTGGGCACATATCTGTAGTGAGAAATGCCTGTTCCACTCCGATATCAAGACTTTTGCATGCTTTGTATACTCCGCGGGCATCGCCTTTGGTATTAAGGATAATGAGCGTACTTTTACCAGCATCAAGTTGCGCTTTTGCCAGTTCGGCTATCTGCACATACGACATAGGTGATTGGCTCCTGTCCTCAAGGCGAACACGCTCAAAAACTTTTTGATCACTGCGTGTTAAAGTTACGAGAGGATGATTGTCTGATAAAATAATTGGGCGTTTAACCTTATTCAAGTGAGGTTGCGTTGCAGTGCAAAGTACAGCGGTTGAATTTCCAAAGACATGTAAGAAATTAACTGCATTGTTAAAGAGACGGACGCATTTGACTGGCAGTGCTTGAATTTCGTCGAAAATGAGGACTGCTTCGGACATATTATGGAACTTTCGGAGCTTAGATGCTTTATTGCTGTATATTGTTTCCAGAAACTGCACCATTGTAGTCAATATAATCCTACTATCCCAACGAGAAGTTAATAATTTTCTGTGCTCATCTTCTTCATCTGACTCGACAGGATCAATATCTGAATGATGTTCAAGAACATACTGATCGTATTCATTGCCAATAATGTCTCTTATAGTATCTGCTGTCTGGTCTAAAATCGACAAGTATGGAATTACATAGATTATGCGCTTTAGTCCATGTGTCTTGGCGTGTTCCAAGGCAAAACGCAGGCTGGATAATGTTTTTCCGCCGCCTGTAGGAACAGATAGCGTGTAGATTCCCTTCGGCCTGCTGCCAGATTCTTTACACTGCATTGATATCTTATTGCGGATTAAATCAAGGTCAGTTGTTTTGGTGAACCCATCAAGATAGGCTTCTAACTGTTGAATCAGATGCGACCAGTCTGATTCTTTTTTATCAACTAATAGTCCAGCTGCATCACAACGGTCAGCATCAACAAGGCATGAATACAATACCTTGGTCATGAGATGGAGCATGAAAAAAGGGTCTAGGTTTTTTGAACAACTTATCTTGCAGGCATTATAGATTTCTGCTGTTATTGTTTCTTCTTTGATTTCTGGATGAAAGGCACTAATGACTTCCTCATAATGAAGATTTTTTTCGTTTATGTGAAGTTTTTTTGTCAAAGTCCTTTCGCCTTCGGCAATGATGTCATATAGTTCATTATGGTGGGTCGCTATCACAGCACCCATTATGTCCGAAACAACTGGGTCAGTTATTGCATCCAGAGCTGATTTTGCCCCCTGCAGTGCGTGAATTACCTCGCCGCGCCTTGCATTTTCGCCCCTCAAGCTACGAGACAAATAATGCTGGAAATCTATAGTGAATTTACCTTGGTCATGCAATAGCCCAGTGAAGTATGCAGTATTACCAATGCCGAAAACATCGGCGAATTCTTTTGCTATCTTCGCCGTGTTTTCAATGTGAGCAATTAGAAGCTGATTTTCGCGAGCAAGGTATTCCATCTCACATTATCTCTTTCGATGCAAGCTTTTTTTGCCGCCTCTGGGGGGCGAAAAACATCACAGCAATCCCATTAGGGATCATATTCTTGACTGAATAACCGTGCTATGATGCAGGCAGCTGTCCTACACTACACAGATGTGTCTTCCAAACATAATGAGTAGTGTCAAGCTGCAAAAAAGTACTATAGCCGTCATCAACCAGTTTTTCAAGTCTATCCCAAGAGATTTAAAGCCCCTTGCTGATAAGACGCCTGCAAGTTTTTTTCGTTTTTTACAGCTTTTCGATGACCTGTTCGACCCAAGTGGCCGCAACTAACCAGCGGTCAATCCTGGGCGTCAACCAGTGCGCGGCATATCACTGTCCATGTAGTCGTAGATATCACTTAACCGAAACTGCATACGGCGGCGATTTGTTTTAATGCTTGGCACTGGTAGGCGCACAGATCGCCGATCTAGCTGAGGAAATCAAAGCTGCCGCGCCAGGACACTTCACGACGATGGTCGGCTCGGCCAGCTGTCTCTGCACCTGTTGCAGAAGCCTGCGCTCGTCCTGGGGCGCACGCAGGCTGCGTAAAAGCGCGTCGCGGCAGGATTGTGCGACCGGCAGGCTTGACGTCCGCAGGGGTCTGCTTTATGGTAGTTCCCTTGACGATGGCGCGGATGTACCACCATGGCGATCATCCTGTTTGCGTCCCACCTATCTGTTTTAAAAGGCAAAACCCGTACAAAGAGGTTTCATTCGTAGCTAAAAGTTTAGTCCTGAGCCATTTTTGGGACAAATTCAGCTACAAAAAGCCCCTTGCCGAGCAGGACGCCAAGCATGGGGCTTTTTTGGTTTTTGCGCAATTGTTCATGCGCCATGACGGAACGAGTCGATTTCGTCGCGGTCTAACATCGGCGTATCTGTGCCGTCCGCCGTTTTTTGTGCCAACGGGCGACTATTTTTCTTTTTTTTGCGTTTAGTGGGCATGTCCAACTCCAGACATCAGCACAATTTCACTTTGATGGAGGTCATGATCGCCGCGACCATCCTGGCCTTGGCGGTGGTGTCGACTATGGCCATCATCGGCGGAGCGAGGTCTAATCTCATCCGGGCGGAAAAACGCTGGGCCCGTCAGCACCTGCTGGAGCAGGCAGTGGAGCTGTATCTGCTTGGAGGCCATGACGCTGCTGTTCCAGAGGGCTTGCTGCCGGCTGGTTTTTCGTCGTCCTGCCAGCTGCTGGTGGTGGATGATATCCACGAGGAGGCCCAGGAAGCCAATCGCGGCTGGCAGCTGGGCGAATACGTGGTGGTCGTCTATGACGCTAATCGCCGACCCATGGCCGAGTGTCGTGTGCGGAAAGTCGTGAAAGAGGAGGATTTCGAATGACCTCCGGCTTTTCGCGTCTGGGTTTGCCTTTTGCCGTCAAGCGCACTGGCGTTCGACGGCGTTGGTTCACCTTGATTGAAATCATCATTGCCTCGACTATCTTCCTGCTGATCGCGGTGGCTTTGTTTAGTTATTCGAGCGAGACGAGCCGCTCTTGGTCGAAAATCGTGGTGGAACGGAATCGTTTCAAAGAGCTCCTGACCCTGGATCGCGCCCTGGATACGATTTTGCGTCATGCCGTGCCGTTTGTCTGGACGGATCGGGAAACGGAGCTGAACCCCGAGGTGCCGTTTATCGTTGCTACCGGTGATGTGCTGCGCTGCGCGTATCTGCATCGCCTCAATAACCCTGATGAGGGGGCGATTAGGTTTGTTGAACTGAGCGTCAGGGACAATAACTTGGTGGCGACCTATTCGGATCGCCCATTCCTGTATTGGGGAGAGGTCGCTGAGCGGGAATGGAGCAGCATTCTGGCCACGGATGTCAGCGCCGTCAGTTTTCGCTATGCTGATTGGCATGCTGATGCCAGCGATGTCTGGCCCGCCCGTTTGTTTTGGCGGGATGAGTGGGAAACAGTAGAATCAGAGCGCACGGATTTGCCGCTGGCGATTATGGTGACGGTGCACTGGCAGGACGGTCGGGTTGAATCCTGGCTGCGGCGGAGCATGGGCAATGGATATCGCGAGCGCTATGGGCGTTGGGAGGCCGTCGATGAAGACCGTTGAAGCCTTGGCAACATCCCATTCCGTCCGCATCAGCCGCCGCTCTGGTCGTGAAGGAGGCATGGCCCTGGTGCTGGTTCTGGGGGTTCTGGCGGCCTCGCTGCTGATGGTGATGCATCTGATGGTGGTCAGCGAGGTCATCGCGAAGGAAGCCAAAGTCGCTGTCTTGCGCTCGGAGTTGCGCTATCAGGCGGAATCGGCAGCCGACATCGGATTCTGGATGCATTTGACCGACCGCCGGCTGTTTTCCAACCGGAAACTCGGCGAAAGCGCTGATGCACGTCTGAGCGTGACCGATTTTGAGCCGTGGATGATGGACCGTCGGCCGCATGCCCTGTTCGATAATCGCTGTCATGTGTATCTGCTGACGGCCGACCGAGGCTTTCGCGTTGACAAGCCAGAACAACTCAAGGACACCGTCGACCCCGATGACACCGAGCGCCTTGATGCAATCAATCGCTTTCTGGATGTCCTCGGCGACTATGTGGACAAGGATGATTTCCGTAAATTGTACGGGCTGGAGTGGGATGATTATGCAGCTATGGGCCTCCCGACGCTGCCGCGCAACAACGCCATGCAGTTTCGAGAAGAAGTCTATTGGCTGGAGAACTGGAGCGAGATGGTCTCTGACGGCATTACCATTATCCCGCCGCGCGGCAAGTCCTTCCTGGCGACAGCCTCCAAGCCGTCGTTTTTCTCCTGTTCCGACAATTATTTGCAGAGACTGCTGTCTTTGACTGATCTTGAGCTCAGCGAGGTGCAGTGGGCGCGTGAGCAATGGACAGAGCATGGCGTGCCCCTGAACGAAAGCCTGAGTCCGGACCTGTTTCTGCAAATTCAGTCCAATTTCAACTTTGTCGAGCCGAATGTCACTTTGATCACGGTATCGGCGACGGATGCTTCCGGCGAGGTTCGCCTGGTTCATCACGTTGTCCGCGAAGTCGATTTGGGGCGCAGCTCCATCTACAGCGACCGCGCCAAGGAGGCTTTCTCAATCTGGGAAAGGAAGTCGGAATGAGCGCCAGGCGTGCCTGAGTCGAGGCGGCGCAGGGCTAAGAATCATCGATAAGCATAATCTGCCTTAGAATCCACGTTTTCCAACTTGAAAAGCGGTGAAAATGGCGGATACTAAAATAAGTTCATTTTTTTTCGCAGTTGCGGCCCGATCGGCCACGAGTTCATGGGCGGCGGACGCAGCTGCGGACGCTGGCGGGACAGTCGTCGTAGCCGGCGGATAGCCGTCAAGGGGCGAGAAGCGCCTTGACGTTTGGACGGTTGCTGGTTTTTAGGTTAAGAATACTATGCCACATTATGTGAACAATTCGTGTTTGGCATTCACTTGGTCAAGCCTTGGCCAGTGCCGCGGCGTGCGGCTGCGTCGTTCCGGCGACCGCTGCCGCGTCGAGGCCTTTTGGGGTGATGACACCGGCAGAGCGGTCTCCTTGGCCGAAACGCTTGCTGCCGGTCGCCGGACTCTGGGCGGCAGCGAAATGACGGTATGCCTCGCCGGCGCAACGGATAGCGGCTGGGGCATGGCCGATGTCGATATGCCAAATCTGAAAGCGGCGGAGTTGCGCAATGCCCTGAGCTTCGAGTTGCGCAAACACACGCCGTTGCCAGTCGAACGCCTGACCTGGGGCTACCGTGTGCTGGCGAAAAAAAATAACGAAAACAGAGTCTTAGTCCGTCTGTACTATTTGAAATCTGACATTTGGCGGCAATGGGTTGAGGCCGCCAGCGGCCTTGGTCAGCTGGACGTGTTGCTGCCGCCCCCTGTTGCCCTGGACCCGCTGCTGAACGGAAAGACGGTGTTTTTTCCAGGACGGAATACGCACGATTGTTTTCGCTTTGTGCCTTCTGGCAGCGGCCGCGCCATTGTCGCCGCAGCCGGGCCGGAGAGTGAGCGTCCGCAGACTCTAGCCGAGGCTCTGCCGCTTGAACAGATGGACTTCGGCGGCTTGAAAGAGCTGCCGATCGAGGAGCAGCTGTCATACGTCGGAGCTTTGACTTTGGGAGTCTATGGCTTGACCCGGTCGCTGAGCCGCGATTTGTCGACCCTGGCGCCGACGCCGGAGGGGCTGCGTCCGCGCCGCAACCAGGGCGTTCGGGTGCTGGCTTACGCCTTGGGGTTGTACATTCTTGGCTGCTTGCTGATTGGCGGCGTCCGCGCTGGCCAGAGCCGCTTGGCGCGCTTGCGCCTGCTGGAATCGGAACGACAGGCGATTCAGACGCAGACCGCCATTTTGCAGAAGCAGCTCAACCCCGAAGTCCGCGCCTATGCCAAGACGCTTAAGCAGGAATTGACCGACGCCATCGCGATCACACCGAGCCTGCCCCAGGCGCTGCTGGAATTGACTCGACTGATTGAGCCGCCGACGTGGATGTCAGGACGCTTTGAATGGAAGGAGGGCGGACAGGTTGATTTTCAAATCCAGGAGGTTGAATCCGACCCGGAACTGGCCACGCGCCTGGAATATTCGCCAATTCTCGGCGATGTGCGCGAACTGAGTTCTGTTTACGACGCCAGGGAAAACAAGCGGACTCGTAAATTCACCCTGAATGTCCGTTACGATACTGACAAGGAGCGGGCGGAAGCACAGGCAGCTGCGGAAAAAAGGCGGGAACAGGAGGCGGCCGCAGCAGCCAAGGCAGCCGCAGATGAGATGGCAGAGGACGGCGAGGGCGAAGAAGAAACCGCAGTGGCGCCAGCGACCGGCGGGGACGAGGCCGAGCATGATGATGGCAGCCAGGAACAGCCCCCCGCGCCGCCAAGACGCTGAACCGCCGCAGGCGGGAGACAGTTAGGAAGCAAACAAACAAGCAATCCATTAGGGAATGAAATAAGCGAGTGACAGCCATGTCAACGACGGCGAGACGCCCCCGGCGTCAGATGATTTTAGTGATTTTGATGATTGTGATTGGCCTCCTGGTCGTTCGGCAGTATGCCGGCCAGCTGAAGCTGCTGCCGACCATGGGCCGGATCAATGAGGAGACCAGGAACCTGGAATCCATGGCCACGGACCTGCAAGTGATGCAGAAGCAGAACCAGGAATGGAATGCTGAGTTCGCGGCTTTGCAGGAGTTGGCGCAGCCGTTCTGGGTGTTCGGCACGCAGCGGGCGATCATTGAGCAGGAAGTCACCAGGGAATTCGGCAAAATTCTCCGGGCGGCGCAGGTAGTGCCGCAGAAGGTCGAGTCCCAGCGCAACAAACTGCTCACCTTCAACCATATTGTCGAAGTTGAAATTCGGCTTGATTTGCGTGGCGTGAGCATGCAGGAAGTCAGTCGGCTGTTCCAGGAAGTGGAAAAAAGCCGCCGCAAGTTGATTTGGTCCTATTGCAAAATCGAGCCGGACAATCCGCGGAAGCCGACCAGCGTCAATGTCTCCGCGCGTTTGAAGGCGTTTGCGCTCAACCAGGAGTCAGCCGACTTCCTGCTGGGCGAGAATAGTGAACTTCCGGCCCGGGCCGCCGGGAAAGGAAAGACGTTATGAATCGAATGAGCTGGATGGGACTAACGGTGCTGTTAGCTGGCGGCGCTGTGTTCAGCACGTCGGCTATGCGGCGGCTGTCGCAGCCGTTGCCGCCTTTTACCAGCCGCTATGCTGCTGCCGAGGGCGCGATCAAGGCCGTCCGCACTGGCGCTGATGAGGCTCGCGGTGCGACTAAGCCGACTGCAACGGAAGCAGAGCTGGTTCTGGATGACTTGTGGGAGAAAAGTTTGTTTCATAATGAACGAACCGAGAAAAACGCCGGCGCTGAGCCGACGCCGACGCCAACGCCGGAGGCGCAGGCGCAGACTGAATTTGAGCTGGTCGGCATTGCGCGCATTGGCCGACCAGAGGAGGCTCAGGCCGTCGCCATCATTAAGCAGCAAGCGCAGCCTGTATCCCGCGCCAGTCGCCTGGCAGCAGCCAGGGCGCGGGCTATCCGCAGCAGGAGTGTCCGTGCTACGCCCACTCCGCCGCCGGAACCTGAGGAGACGCCGAAAAAGCCGCTCAAGAAGATGTTTCGCGTTGGGGACACCGTCAATGAGACGGGCTATGTGGTCAAAAGCATCGACCCTGGCGCCAATACAGTCATCTTGAGCAAGGGCAGCGAGGAAATCACCCTGAAAATCGAATTGGCTGCCAAAAAGCAGTCGACTCGGCGTCAGGAAGTCGTTAACCAGGAGCTGTCGGTTCGGGAAAAGTATAAGGTCGCGCCGGCTGCTGCGGCCACGGCTGCGACGCCGAATGCAGCCGCGCCGGCCGCTGCAGAGAAGCCGCCCGCGGCGACCGTACCGGATGATGCAGGCGGCCCGGCTGGCATGCCGCCGCCACCGCCCGGGGGCTTTGTCTCACGCGGGGGCAGGACAAATCAGCGCGTGCCAGGCAATCGCCCGCCAACGGCCGCTACTCCGGCTGAAGCCGGTGCGACTGGGGACGGAGCCGCGCCGCCGGCTGTAAATAACCCGATGGTGAACCGGATACGCCAGTCGAACCTTCCCAGGCGAAGCCGAACACCGCAGCCGTCGCAACCACAACCACAACCATAATTGACCTGTATTTCAACCAGGAGAATCATAACGATGTCGGGTAAGAAGAAGAGCATATGCAACAAGCGTGGCTTGTTGGGGCTGGCCTTGATCATGGGCTTGCTGGGCGGGTGCAAAAGTCTGTCGCCGGAGGCGAGCGTCTCCAGCGAGAAGCGCCCGCTGCCTTTCACTAAGTTGCAAGTCCCCAAGGCTGAACTGTTGGATGATAAGCCGCTCAGTGAGGACCTGAAGGGCCTGCCTCAAGACGAGCCGAAGGATGTGCTTGAGCGTCGCCTGGAGATGCCGTCCCGCGTCCAGACCAGCTCGCCGACTAGCGGCGTTTCAGAATATCCCGATAATTTGATCAAGGGAGTCACGGCCCCGGATACGAAATTGGTCGTTGAGTTGATTTTCGATGCGGCGACGATTGACGAGGTGGTGGCGGCGTTTGCTGCGCCTGAGCTGCTGAATTTCAGTTATTTGGTCGACCCATCGGTCAAAGGCGCGGTGACGATGACAGTGAAGGCGGAGATGACGGCGCGGGAAGCCTGGGCCACGTTTGAGCACATCCTGTGGCTGTCCGGCGCTTATGCGTCAATGAATCCCGGCTTTATTCATATTCTGCCCTTTGATCGGATGCCGAAGGAACGGCGGATTTTCGCTGAGCACGAGGTGCAGCCGAACGTCGAAGTGGTGTTTATTCCGATTCGCTACAAGAAGAGCGCAGATGTGCTCAACCTTTTGAAGCCGTTTATGACTGATGGCGCGACCGTGACCGACCTGGCTGACTCCAACACACTGATCATTGTCGAAGCGCCAGCCAACGTCTTCAAACTGCAGGAGCTGATCAAGCGCCTGGACACCAAGGGCGAACGCGAGTGGCCAGTGCGTTGCTTCCAATGCCACGAGGTTGATGCCGAAGAGTTGGCAGCCGAATTGCAGACCCTGCTTCCGGTACTGGGCTTGCCAGTCGCCAGCGGCGCCGGCCCCTCGGGGGGCGCGATCAAGATCACCAGCCTGCCGCGAGTCGGGGCGATCGTCGTCTCCGCTGTCCTGGATGAAGTGCTTGACGAAGTCGCCACCTGGGTGAAGCTGCTTGACCGCTCCGATATGCTTGACAAGGAGGAGATTTTCTTCTACAACGTGCGGCACAGCACGGTTGACAGCCTGAGCGCGGCCTTGGATGCCTTCTTTAATACAACGACCAGCTCCAGTCCGACCACCAGCACCACGACCCGGAGCACGTCAACGCGGGCGACTGCGACCACGGGCAGCACCGCAACCAGCTCGACGCGGCGGACACAGACGGCGCAGGGGACGACCACGCCGACCAGCACGACGAGCACGACCAGAGCCGCCAGCCGGACACGGCAGACGAGCGCTGACGATGCCGCCGCTAATCTGCACAAGACAGTTTTCGATACCGAAGTGACAGTGCATACAGACAGTGAAAGCAACCGCTTGACCGTCAAGACGACGCCGCGCACTTGGAACATGGTGAAAGTATTCCTGACCCGACAGGACGTGCCGCCCCGCCAGGTCTCTATCCAGGCCATCATCACCGACATTAGCCTGACCAAGGCAACCGAGTTCGGCATTTCCTATTCCATCAGCAAAATGCTTGATGGCGACAGCGATACGCTGCAAGCCATAATCAACAGCGCCGGCAATATCAGCCCGGAGACCACGATCGGCGGCATTATGAGCAAGACCGGCCTGGGCCTGCTGTTCAAGGACGATAAGGCTGACCCGCTCGCCTTTTTGACTGCCTTCGCCGGCGCCGGCAACACCAGAATCCTGTCTGAACCGCATGTCCTCGCCCTGAGCGGCACCACCGCCACCCTGCAGGTTGGCGAGTCGATTGCAGTGCCGACTGAATCAACGTCCTACTCGACCAGTTCCGAAACTATGCGCAGCAATTATGAGTACGTCGACACCGGCGTTATCATGACGGTGACACCGTACATCACTGCCGGCAATGACGTCAGGCTCGAAATTGAACAGGAAGTTTCAGACGCCCAGGAGGCAAGCAACGTTAACCTGCCGCCGACGATTACCAAGAAGAAGATGTCGACCCAGCTGGTTGTGCCCGATAATTCGACGTTGATGATGGGCGGCATGATCAAGAATACGAACAACGACTCCAACTCCGGTATACCGTGGTTGAAAGATATTCCCTATCTGGGGCGCCTGTTCCGCTACAACTCCCACTCCACGTTGCGCAGCGAACTCCTGATCCTGTTGACGGTGAATGTGGTGGACAGCAAGAATCCGCAGGAAGAGCTGGTGCGCCGCTACCGAGCCTCCCTTGAGGAAATTGAAAAAAACCGCGACACGAGCATGTATTGACAGCTAACGGCCGAGAACACGACCCGGCCGCCTTTGTAAAGAAACGATGACTACCATGGATGCAGACAGCAATAAAGCCGGTTCGGCCGCACCGGCCAGTGATGTGACTAGCGGCCACGCCGCCGCGCCGGAGGCCGATGCCGGTCATCACGGACAGCCTGCCTGGCGACCGGAGCCGGAAGTGGCCGAGGCCGTCCAGAAACTCCTGGCCGCACGGCTGCATCTTGCTGAAGGCGAGCCGCGCGCAGGCGGCACGGCCGAGGCTGACTCGGATTTGGTCGCTGCCGGCAAGCTGGACGAACAGACGCTCCTGGCTGTCTATGCCGAAGCCTCCGGACTGCCGGTGCTGGATGAGCAGGAAGTCAGGGACGTCGTCTATTACCCGGAAGTGACGTATGACTTCCTGACCTCAATGAATTGCCTGCCGTTGACGTGGAGTGCCGAAAAAGTCTTGATCGCAGTCAGCTCACCATACCAGGCCGGCTATTTGGCGCATGTCTGGCGAACGATTTATGAGGCCGAAGCATTGTTCATCCTGGCGCGACGGCCTTTCATTGAGCGCTTTTTGACGGCGCTGTACGACAATCAACGCCGTGAAAGCGAAGGCCTTTTGCAAGACGGCGACAGCGAGCAGGCTCTGCGTGATTTGGCCAGGGAAGCCCCGATTGTTCGCCTGGTTAACGACATCTTCAACCGGGCGCAGGAAATGGGCGCCAGCGACATCCATGTCGAGCCGACGGAGACAGACGTCATCGTCCGCTTCCGGATTGATGGTCTGTTGCAGACGATTCTGCGGCCGCCGAAGAATCAGTACGCGGCGATTGCCTCCCGGATTAAGCTGCTGGCCGGGATGAACATCGCGGAGCGACGGCTGCCTCAGGACGGGCGCATTGACCTGCCGTCCGGACTCAACCCGATTGACGTGCGTGTCAGCACAGTGCCGTGCATGCACGGCGAGAGCATCGTCCTGCGCCTGCTGCAAAAAGATGCGGCGATTTTCGATTTGGACAAAGTCGGCCTGCTGCCGGACACCCGGGCTGACCTGGAACGGCTGTTCAGCTTGCCGCACGGGATGATCCTCGTGGTCGGCCCGACTGGAAGCGGCAAGACGACGACCTTGTACTGCATTATGAACATTCTCAATGCAGAGTTCCGTAAGATCATCACAATCGAAGACCCGGTGGAATATCAGCTGGAGGGCTTGACGCAGATTCATGTGCGCGCTCAAATCGGGCTGACCTTTGCTAATGGCCTGCGCGCCATTGTCCGCCAAGACCCGGATGTGATCCTGGTCGGCGAAATCCGCGACCGGGAAACAGCCGAAATCGCGATTCACGCGGCCTTGACCGGACACTTGGTGCTGAGCACTTTGCATACGAACGACGCTGCCGGCGCTTTCAGCCGACTGATGGAGATGGGCGTAGAGAGCTTTTTGATTTCGTCATCTCTGCTCGGAGTGGCGTCACAACGCCTGGTGCGGCGACTTTGCTCTGTCTGCGGCGGCAGCGGCAAGCAGCCGGAAGATGCGTCCCGGCGCTGTCGGAATTGCCTGGGCAGCGGCTATCGCGGTCGGATTGCCATTTTTGAATTGATGACCATGAATGACGAATTGCGTCAGGCTGTCAATGCGCGTGAAGACAGCACGGTGTTGACCGCGATCGCCCGCAAACACGGTATGCGCACCTTGAAGGAGGATGGCGACTTGAAAGTGGCCAAGGGCTTGACGACCGCTTCCGAAGTCACCCGGGTCTGCATGCTTGACGTCGGCGATATATGACTCCCGACTCTTGCTTGCGGCGCCGTCTGACCCGACCTCTGGACGACGGCGTGGCTCGGTGTCTCGGCGTCATTTTCAGGCGAGTTGACGGCGAATCGCGTTTTTGCCCTTGCTTAAACGGTGAAGACGGTTTACATTAGACGTTTTACGTGGCCTTGAGCCATGAGCGGGAGCCATCTCATCATTTGCAAAGGAGAAAATTATGTATTTTACTGGATTTGCGGATGAAGCCGCGAAAGATTTGACCAATCAGATCAAGGCGACAAAGACTCTGGGCTGGACGAACATTGAGGCGCGCGCGATTGACGGCGTGAACATCCATAATTTGCCGGAAGAGCGTTTTGAGCAGGTTGTCGATGAATTGGAAGCAGCCGGGGTCAAAGTCAATTGCTTTGGTTCGACGATTGCGAACTGGGGCAAGAAGATCACAGAGCCGTTTGATTCGTCCTTGGAAGAGATCAATCGCGCTATTCCGCGGATGAAGCGTCTGGGCACTAAGTTGGTGCGGGTGATGAGCTTTGCCCGCTTGGAAGACCGCGAGCCCGATGATCAAATGGAAGAAGAACGTTTCCGCCGCTTGCGTGAGTTGACCAAGATGTTTCTCGACCAAGGCATGCAGCCGGTTCACGAGAACTGCATGAACTATGGCGGCATGGGGTGGCCATACACTCTGAAAATGCTGGAAAATGTCCCTGGCTTGAAGCTGGTGTTTGACACTGGCAATCCGATTGGGTCTGACGACCGTTCCAAGCCAAAGCCGTACCCGAAGCAGTCGAGCTGGGAATTCTACAGCAATGTCCGTGACCACGTGGCCTATATCCACATTAAGGACGGCCATTTTGACCCGGTCAAGAAGGACTTGGTCTGCACTTGGCCAGGCGAAGGCAACGGCGACGTCCGCCGGATTCTGACTGACTTGTTTGCCCGCGGCTATGACGGCGGCATTTCCATTGAGCCGCACATGCAGGTCATTTTCCACGATGCTTCCGTCAAGGCTGACCCCAAGGCGATGTTTGACAATTACGTCGAATATGGCCGCCGCCTGATGAAGCTGGTGGAGGAATGCAAGAAGCAGAAGTAAAAGCAGAAGACTCGAAATGCGTTCCCCGGCCAGCCAGGGCGTGAACAGCGGCAAGGCCGGGGGAGCGTAGAGTTTTTTTTATCGCATCGGCATGAATGGCGTGGGTTTTCCCAGGCTATTCATGCCGTTTTTTGTTGGTAATGGGCAAAATTGTGTTTGTCAGGCGTCCGGTAGTGCCCCTACTGGGCACCAGTTTTGGGGTATGCCTATCCCCATGCTAAAGCCTGGGCTTAAGCATGGTTAAGCGCCTGCGGCGCAAATGGATGTGGACATAGTGGACGTAGTGGACATAGTGGACGTAGTGGACGTAGTGGACGTAGTGGACGTAGTGGACATGGTGGACGGAGGCTGCCACATCGTACGTAGTTCTATCTTCTGCTTGCCGTGCGTCCCTCGCTTTCACGAGCATGTAGTTCAAACTTTAGTTTGCTGTATGTCCCGCAGGCTTTAGCCTGCCAACATGCAACTCAAACTTCCGCTTGCCGCACATCCCTCGCTTGCCGGAGCATGTAGTTCAAACTTTAGTTTGCCGTATGTCCCGCAGGCTTTAGCCTGCCAACATGCAATTCAAACTTCTGCTTGCCATACGCACCTCGCTTGCACGAGCATGTAGTTCAAACTTTAGTTTGCCGTACGTGCCACACGCAGTCCAGTCTTCACCCGCATTTTGTTTTTCGCAAGTAGCAAATTCGCACTTAGCTTGTTTCGCATTACGGTATAGAGAATGCCAAATCCGCGTTTTTGGCTGATGATGCGACGCAAGGCCCTTTGCTGGCCGTCTGTGTTTTGGCGGGCATTTTGGTCGCAGCGCGCCGGGTCATAGCCTGGCTGGGATGACAGGGCGTCCGGAGCAAGGAGAAGAACGATGCGAATCGAAGGTCTATATCGACTGGTGTCAGCGGTTCCGCCGATGCGGGTGGGGAATCCCTCCTACAATGTCGACCGGATGATGGAAATGTACGCTGCTGCGGTTAAACGCGGCGCAGTGGTCGTGTTGTTTCCGGAATTGTCCGTGACCGGCTATACCTGCGGCGATCTGTTTGAGCAACAGACCCTGTTGACTGCCGCCTTGGCTGGCCTGGAACGCCTGCGGGCTGCGACCGTCGGCCAGTCGGCCGTGCTGATTGC
>JAAZKI010000346.1 GCA_012799905.1 Lentisphaerota bacterium
CTCGCGGCGCCCGACCGCTTTCCCGGCAGGTGTAGATGTACCTCCGGTTGTCGGTCGGGTCAATGAAAGGCACCACAATGTCCGAATGTGCCTTGAAGCGATCGCGGTCACAGCAGAACAGTTCGTGGCCATCGTCAACGCTGAGAATGCGCTCGCCCCAGAAGATTTCGTCAATGCCGTCGTTATTCATATCGAGAATGGGGAAAACGTGACTGGCGCGTGCGCCTGGTTCTGTGCTGGGGATGAGGATTTCCCAGCGTTTGATCATGCCGTTTTGGTATCCTTGGAGGTGCATGTCGCCATAAGTGCCTTGGGCGGTGATGAGCACAGGTTCGCCTTGGGTGTACCCGGCCGCGAGGGTATAGCGGTAGGTGTAACTCATGCTTTCACCGCGCGGGTATTGCGGCCAGGGCCATTGGCCGGTAACCTCGCCGCTGCGTGGGTCAATGCGCTCCAGCACCCGATAGAAGGTCGACAACGGCAGGTTCGGCCGGGCGCTGCAGACGTACCAGATTTCGTCCACCCCATCGCCATCAAGGTCAAATGACAGCACCGGCGAGTACCAGATGCCCGGCACCATCCCCCAGCCCATGTCACGGTGCCAGAGCCGCTTGCCGCTGTTGCTGAACAGAGTCATTTTGAGGGTGTCACGCGCATAGTTGAAGGCCTCGGACCATGGATCAATGTTGGGATTCCGCGAATGGATGAAGAGCGTCGCTTCCTCCTGTCCAGCGCCCATGGCGACCGGAACCGACCGCATTTGCGCAAATTCCTCTCCGATGGTGAAACTGCAAAGTTCACGAATCATTTTTTGCACCTCCTATTATGTTCCGCTTTTTTGCCGACCCTGGCCTCACGGCCGCTATGGGGTTTGCTTACTATATACCGCATTTCCGAAAAGCGTCAGGTTGGAAACGCCATGTTTCAGCAGTGATTCCGCAGGATTATCAAAGACCAGGCGGACATGGCAGGCCTGAATCGGCTCAAAAGTCTTGAATTCGACCAGGTGGTCGGTTTGCAGTTCCAGCCAAGAGCGCTTGCCAAGCAGCTCATGGTTCTTATCGAAGAACTCCAGTTCAAAAGGAACTGGTCGGGGGAGAATTCCTTGCTGAAAATTTAATCCTTCTTCGACCCAGAGTATCTGGACTGCTTTCAGGGTAAACGTTTGTTTCAGGTCAATTTCCAGCCAGGGCGCAGGATCATTTGCAGCCGGCATCCACCACGTGTGAGTAGCGTCATCAGTGGCAAACGAAGCGTAATTGGTGTCCCGGTAGCTGGATGCGCTGGTCGGTTTGTTGACGGAAACCGGCTTCCAGCCCAAATCGCCGCTGGTCATGGATTGGGGCGTGTTAGTGACAGTGACGTGAGCATCGCCATTGGCGTCAAAAGTCACTCGGTCGACTCCGATGCGGCGTTCAAAGAAGTGGATTCGTCGTGCGCAGCAGGTGTAGAATTGCCAGATAGTGCCATTAGGTCCTGCTATCCAGCCACCGTGTCCGGTTCCGGCGACGCGTCCTGTCGGGGAGAGAACAACTGGCGTGCGTTGCACGGTAAAGGGCCCGAGGGGAGATTTCCCTCGATAGACACCTATTGCATAGTGGCGAAAGACCGTGCCGTTGCAAGCATATTGGAGGTAATATTCTCCATTATGCTTGAACATCGCTTCGCCTTCGACATAACTTTTGTCGATATGTTCGTTGTTTTCACCGTAGCGCTCAAATTCATTAGTCGGGTCAAAATCAATGACTTTGACCGGCTCGGTCATGGCGCGGACTGGATTTTCCGGATCAAATTCAGCGCCGAAGACCCCTGCGCCTTCGCCGCCGAAATGCCAGTACATGTATAGCCGTCCGTCGTCATCACAGAATATCGTCGGGTCCAGCCATTGCGGTCTGATGGGTGCGCCGTCCGGCATTTGGGGAGAGCCAAGGTTCCGATAAGGCCCAAGTGGGGTTGGGGCTCGGAAAATGGCGGCGCGTCCTTGGAACAGGGTGCTGGAAGTGAGGATAAAATGCTCGTTTACCTTGGCGATGCTGGGGGCGTATCCCAAGTCAGGGCTGCCGTCTTCGAAGGTAAGGGGGCAATACTCCCAGCGCGCCAAGTCTGAAGAAACGTAGGCTTGTCTTGCCGAAGGGAATACGTACCACTTCCCGTCCAGATATATTCCTTCCGGGTCGGCCAGTTCGCGGAAATCGCGCACAGGGCCGATAAAATACTTGTCATTTTGCGCATCTTTTCCCCGCCGCGAGGGGGCGCAGATTCCTACGGGGTAATCCGGCATGGGAAGAGGATTGCAGAAGATATCGTTGGGAAAAGTCGTTTTTGTCATGGTGAGACCTTGTGTGGTATAATAGCAGGTGGGTTTTTGGGGGCAATATGCGACATCTTTTTAACCGCCAAGACGCCAAGGACGCCAAGGAGGGCACTAAGATTTTTTTTAGGGTGTACAGTGGCTGATTTCCCTATACAATATACTCTAAAAAATCTACGTCATCTGCGTCATCTGCGGATAAAATCACAGTTTCTCGCCCCTCGCCCCTCGCCCCTTTCCTGAGACCGCTGCACGTCGGAACTCCGAGTATCAATCGCTGCCCGATTACCAAAAAGCGTGTTATATCTTCCGCTGTAGGGTGAAAACCAGGGATAAGGGATTACATTTACTCAGGGGGCGTTGTCCATTGACAAACGGAAATTTCATAGAATTTTAGGTAAGAAAAGAGGGTCAATGACCCAGTTGGAACACATTGAAGCTATTGAAAAGCGTCTCTGGAGCGCGGCAGACACACTGCGGGCGAACTCCAACTACGCGAGCAACGAATATTTTCTGCCGGTCATGGGCCTGGTCTTCCTGCGCCATGCCTACAGCCGGTATCTGGGCGTCAAGGACGCCATCGAAGCGAGCCTGCCCACCCGGGGCGGCAAGACCCGACCGTTGACCAAGGAGGATTTCTCGCAAAAAAGCGCCATCTTCCTGCAACCCAAGGCCCAGTTCGACACCCTCGTGGCTCTGCCTGACAGCGCCGACCGCGCCAAGGCGATTATCGAAGCCATGGAGTCTATTGAAGCCGACTACGAGAACCTGCGAGGCATGCTTCCCAAGAGCGAATATCAGGAACTCGATAACGAGGTGCTTGGCCAACTGCTGCGCACCCTTAATCCCGAGGAACTGAAGCGGGTTTCCGGAGATGTCTTTGGCCGCATCTACGAATATTTCCTGACCCAGTTCGCCGACCAGAAGGCCCACGACGGCGGCGAGTTCTTCACTCCGGTGTCGCTGGTGTCGCTGATTGCCAACATCATCGAACCAACAAACGGCAGGGTGCTTGACCCGGCCTGCGGTTCGGGCGGCATGTTTGTGCAGAGCGCTAGGGTCGTCGAACGGCGACATGAGAACCCCACTGAGAAGCTCACTTTCTTTGGTCTGGAAAAGAACGCCACCACCATCCGTCTGGC
>JAAZKI010000146.1 GCA_012799905.1 Lentisphaerota bacterium
AGCGGCTTGAGGGGACTGGCGTAGGCCAATCTCAACAACCGATTGCCAAGGACGCGCTCCTGGACCATGACGCCGGAGTGGCGGTCGTGGACCAGGAGGTTTTGACGTTTGTCAGAAGATGGGGTGGCTGCAGTATGCGGCATGCGATGTCCGTTGAGGTCAGCCGAGGCTGGAAAAGGTGCGTCTGTGGGGTTGGGTCGGCTTGGCCTTTTTGACTGTTGCTTAGCGTCGCTTATCGCAGGTCAAAGGAGAACACCTTGGCCGTATCGCTGCCCCAGGTTTTTTCTGGGACGAGTCGTATGGCAGTGGTGGTCACATCGAGAGGTATTTTCACCAGGCGCTGGTAGTTGTTTTCCTGGTGGTGGATGCATGACCAGGTTCCGTCCTGGTTGCGGGCTTCGAGGCGGAAGGCCTTGACTATAGTTGGCGGCGTTTCCCGCGGCGGCTGGTTGAGCGGGAAGTTGGAGAGGATATTTTTTTCGACATGATGGTCCAGGCGCGGGCCTTTGCCTTTGCGGTTGAGGTCGCTGTCAAAGATGATTCTGGCCAAGGTTACTCGGGACGGTTTGGCAAAGGCGTATTCCACCCAGGATTGTCCTGGGGTTCCGCTCCAGGAATTGTCGTCCCAAGTTTTTTCGCCGGCTGGCGTTGGCCGGTCATAGCCGTTGCGGAGCGGTTCCGGGTCACCGCTGGAGGCGGTGAGGCTGGCTTTGGCTGACAGTTCCGGGATTTGGCGGCGGTTGAAAGGCAGGAAGCAGTCATCGTCCATCAGCGTCTGTTTCAATTCGGCAATGTGTTTTTGATAGACGCCGCGTGGGTTAGTGCCTTCGCGAGTAGCGATGGCGGCGGCGGTTCCTGCTGCCTGGCCGACCAGAGCGCAGGTCGCCATGACTCTGGTTGAACTCAAGGCGGCGTGGGTGACGCTGATGTTGCGGCCGGCGAACATCAGGTTGTCGATGTTGCGGGAGTAGAGGCAGCGATAGGGGATGCCGTAGGGCGAGGAGGTGGGGGGAGAGATATTGGGTTTGCCCGGGTGGTTGAAGCCGCCGGGGTGATGGTCGTCCAACGGCCAGCCGCCATAGGCGACGATGTCGTCAAAATGTTTTGCGTTGCTGACATCGTTTTGGGTGAGGATGTGGTCGCCCAGGTAGCGGCGGCTTTCGCGTTTGCCGGGCAGGAAGCCGACCCATTCCAGGTCCCAGTTTTCAGCGCCGTGGTCGCCATAGTTCTTGATGTGGTCCCAGATGCCAAAGGCGATGGCCAGCAGCTCGTCCCGCAGCTCCTCGGTATCATGGATGGAGTCATCTTCGCCGCCGAGTTCAATCCACCAGAAGTTGGACAGTCCGGTGAAGCCGTGACCGCGGTTGGCCAGCTGCTCATCGGAAGTGAATTTGCGCGCCCACGGGGGCGGGGTGAAGGTCTTGGGGGAAGTGGTTTCGCGGGCTTGGAGGATGCAGCTCATGCCCATGGTTTTCTTGTCAGCGACTAGCGGTTGGATGCTTTCGCCGAATTCTTCCCGCGCTTCGCGACCGATGCGGAAGTCTGCGCCGGTCAACGTCGACAGGATGCTGTCGCCGGAGCAGTCAGCAAAGAGTTTAGCCTTGACGGTATGCCAGGTCTCGGAAGTCGTTTGCCAGGCTTTGACGGAAGTGATGCGGTTGCCGTCCATGGTGGCGTCATTGACCGAAGCATTCAGGAACACAGTCAGTCCCGGGGTGAATTTAACGGCTTGGAAGAGGACGCTGTCCCAGATGGAGAAGTTGGAGGACGGGTTCCGGTAGTTGTTTTCGAGTTCGATTTCCTCAACCAGTCCAGTCTCTCGGTTGTTGAGTCCCTGTGCGCCGCAAATCCACATCCTGATTTCGCTGGAGGCATTGCCGCCGAGGACAGGGCGGTCATGGATGAGGGCGACCTTGGCGCCATGACGGGCAGCAGCGATGGCGGCGCACATGCCGGATAATCCGCCGCCGACGACGCAAAAGTCAACGTTGTGTTCCAAATGTCGCATGATGGGTGTCCTTCCGTGAGGTGAAAAGAAGTGGGATTGACGGTCGGCGCGGGTGATGGCCGACTGTGGATTCTGGGCTGTACGGATAATGGTACGGTCTGGCCTGCTGAATGGGTCAGGCTTTTCGGATGGCCTCAGGTTAAGGTAGTGTTATCGGCGTGGAAAGCAAGGGGCGGCGGTGCGTTTTTGGCCAGGTTACACTGATGTTGCGTAATGGGTCTGTCTTCTGTAGCGCCTCTACAAGGCGCCAGTTTTGGGGTACGCCTCCCCCCAGGCTAAAGCCTGGGGTTAAGCATGGTTAAGCGCCTACGGCGCAAAAAGATGTGGAC
>JAAZKI010000314.1 GCA_012799905.1 Lentisphaerota bacterium
AGGCGAAGACGATTTCCACCACGGCGTCGACCGGGAACATCACATTGTTGTTGCCTCGTGTCTGGCTTCCGTCCACCAGTCCTTCGACACGATTGCTTCCGCCGATGAGCACATTTTCTCCCAATTTGTCTGGCGTGCATTTCATCGTTGAAAATCCCGGCAGTGCGCCTGCGCTGGCTGCATTGCCGCTCAAGACCAGCAAGGTTGGCTTGGGCGTAGCGCACCACACTGTTTGCAAGGGCGGCAGGTCGCTTGTCGCCGGACGCGCCGGAGCCACCTTCAGGCAGCGGGGAGCGTTATTCCCGAATGCACTCCAGGAGGGTACAAATGAAGCCTCGGGAGCATGCGTCGGCGCACGCACCTCGCTGGCCTCGCCAAACGCATATTGTTTTCCGGTTGATTCCTTGACCACGACGCAGCCGCGTGACTTGTCGCCAGCGAAGCCATCCAGGGCGATTGCCACTTGTCGCTGCCCGTCATCCAGGATCACGCCCCAATCGTCAAACAGCCGTTCCAGCTTCCACACTGGCTCGTCATCGGAGGCATTGCCGTGGAAAACCGTCGCGAACAGATATGATTCGCCGGCCTTGAGGTCAATTCCCGCCAAGGCGGTCAACGTCCGGACTACCGGTTTTGCGTGGGGATATCCTCCCCAGTTGCCGCCTAGTTCCGTATCATCAACCAGCGACAATCTCGTGCCTCGGGCAAGCTGGACTCTCATCGAAGGGCCTTTTTGCCTCAGCAGCATCCCGTCCGCATCCAAGGCTGCCTCGCCGACTCCATGCCAAAACTGGCACATTTGGTAATTGGCATTTTCGCGGGCAGTCACCCGGTCGAGCACCAAAACGCACTTCTGCTCCTTCAGCCATACCAGGGCGCGGCGCCAATCCGACTTCGCATATTCACGAAACTCTGTCACTGAAACGCCGTACGACGGATTCTCGTCAACCAATATGCACTGCACATAGTCTGGCAAGCGCCCGGATTCGCCGTTTGCGAGTACAGACAGCGAATTGTGGTACTTAAGCGGCGCTTTGAAGTAATCATTGTCTGCGAGCCAGATTCTGTCGAACTGCGAGAGTCGTGGGATGCTGTTGCCGTCGTCATGTTTATGTCCACCTGTAGTCACTCCATCCAGGAGTAAGAACAGTGCAGTTGGCTCCAGTGCTTCCCGGAAGGTAATCTTGTCTACGCAATCGTTCAGTTCCGGTCGCCATTTTCCGGCATTGAACGTATTGTAGAATCCTTCGATCATCGGGAATTTTCTCACGCCATCAAAGCTTTTCGGCGCTTTGTCACTAGGCTTCAGGGGTTGATAATAGTCTCCGACTGGTGGTTTATGTCTTCTCATCTTCAGCTTGTAGTCATTTGCCCATCGTGCGTCTTGATTTCCGGTTGCCAGCGCGATGATATTGAGGCAGACTCGTTCTGAAATCCAGCATAACCATGACCCGGTGTCCCCGTATGGTACCTGGATGCCGTGGTTGTCCATATTTCCGATGCAGAAATCGGCGATTTGGTCTGCGACGCCATTGTTGAAGATGGTGTAGTCCGGCCTCATCATGGCATATTGGAGAGTATGGTGGAGCGTCAGCCACTGGTATCCGTTGCAGTCTTCCATCGGCTTGCTATGGCGCGCCTGTTCGCGGAAGACCTTGTCCGCCTTTCTTTCGTATGCTCTTTGCTGGTAGAGTGTTGGGAAATTAGCCTTCAGGTAGAGTGCGCATCTTGCCGTGCCCATGGCGGCAAAGGTTCCGTGGTTGTGGGTAACCCTGCCTGGACGGCCGCCCGCACAACTGGGATAGACCGTGTCGTCCATCCATTTCATCATGGCGCTGAAGGCGACCATCCGTTCCTCGTCAGTCAAGCTTGGCTCTTCCTCAAGGATATCCCAGGATGATACCACGGAGATGGACGGGAAATCGCTGTCAAATCCCCAGGCGCCACCGAACTTCCTTGGATCGTCAACTGCGCTTTTCCGGTAAAGGCGCCACAATTCAACAAACAGCTTCGCCTCAAGCGGGTTGTTGCCGAGCAGGTACCGTTCTCCCAAGCCGGCCAATTGACCGGCGATGCTCGTGTGCGTCCCCTGGTCCAAGCGCTCTTGGCCGCGACGCAATCCAGCCTCGACATAGTCCTGCGGATACGGCCTCAGCACACCACGGAAACGCCTTGACATCTCGGCGTCAAGCTTCACCTGATGAACGCGTCCCAGCACCAGGTTCTTTCCTTTTCCGTTGCTTGAGACAGCCTCGCAAAACTTGTCCGTCGCCAGAGCCAATCCTTGTTCGTCCGAAGCTCCAACCATAATGACGTTGCATCCATCGCCAAGCGGGTTATGGATGGTGTGCAGCAGGTATCCTCCGGCGCCGGGAAGCACGCTGTCAACCAAGGTCAACTTGCGTGCATACAGCAGTCGGACAGCCAAGTTGTCATTCAAATTCCCCAGCAAGACCGTGTTTGTTCCCTGGACTCCATCCTGGAAACTGTCCAACGCGCCTGTCTGACAGGGAACCGTGCAGCCAGTCAGGGATCGTATTGAATCCGCAATCTGCTTTGCTGCTTTGCGACCCGATTCCGTATCGGGATGCACAATCCTGGAAACCGCCTTGCCATCCTTGACCAACGCCGTCTCCTGGAGCCGGCGCGGATATTCAGTTATTTCATCCAGGAATTTAACGGATTCAGCCTTGGCCAACCGGAGTTTTTTTACTCGAATCGACACGGGCTTGCCGTAATCTTTTGTCCCGATGATGATTTCTATTGAGCTGACCTTGTCCGCCGCCTTGCCTGAGACCACGTCATGTTCCCAGCGCATGTCATTGTCATCGCTGCTCATCCCCCGCTGAAAATGGAATTCCGTCCAATCCGTGGTCAGCTTATTGTCCCAGCTGCTGAAGCTCCATGCGCTTCGCCGTTCGCCTTTGTTGAACATTCTGACGTAGAACGCCGCCGTCGACTCCGGGTTCAGCGAGCGCGCATCAAACTGGATGGCGGACTTCTCAATATCAATCGGTTCGGGAAACGTGCATAAAATGCTGTAGTACTGGCTTCCCGTGCCTTTCGGATTCGTGTTGGCTGTCAATTCGACGCATTTCGCCCCGCCGTCCTCCACGACCTGGAGTTTTCCTGGAAAGTCACGTACATTCATGCTCAGGCGCAGTCCGTCCAGTGAATCGAACTCCATCAGGGTTCCGAGTTTGGCGTCAGCCGGCTGTCCGCCACAAAAGCAACACAATCCGCATACTAGGAAAACAAACGCAAAACGCATGCTCATACTCCTTTGTCAACGCCGCAATCAGTTTGCGGTTATGGCCATGGTTGTGGTGGTTTCGAGGCCGGTGAGGATATCGCGGACTAAGATGGTCCAAGCGCCGTTCTTCCGGTTCAAGCCCAGGGGAATGGTGGTTTTGAACAGGCCGTCAGAGGCGGCCAGGTTTTGCCGCCAGGGCGGGAGGCTCAAGCCGTCCGGGTCAGTGAGCTGGCAGTGGAGGACGTGTCGTCCCAGGCGCGCGGTCGGATCGGCGGCGGCCAGGGTGACGGACACGGTGAGCTGTCCGGGGGTGTTTTCGCAGGCGGCTATTTCCAGGCGCTCCAGCTGGTAGGGCAGGGCTGCGATCAGGGTCGTGTCGCCGGGCGCGATGGTCAGCTCGGTTGTGTTGGAACGGCCGAGGAATTGCCGACGGCGCACGTCATAGAGGTAGGCCGGAGCCGTCAGTTTGATGCTGGCGGTTTCAGTGTCGGAGGTGCGTCGGAAGTCGCGGATAAAGCCGTGGACAGCGATGTCGCCATGCCGGAAGGTGTTCAGTTCAAAGCAGCGCGGGGGCTTGGCTGGATCAGCCGCGAGCACAGGGGCAGGGCTGCTGATGCCGGCGGCGGCAGTGATTTGCGCGAGAAGAGCGCGCATGGCAACGTCATATTCCGGCAGGCGGAAGTTGAGGTAGACAGTCAGGCCTTTGCCTAATGGCCGGATGAAGATGGCCGGGGCGCCGTCAGCATGGGTGGCGATGGGTACGGCTGGGTTGACTTCGGCCGGAGCCAGTTGTTCGCGTCCAATAGCCGCGATGACAGTGCCTGGGACGCCGATGCCATTGAGGCTGCGGTTGATGGTCACGTTGCTTGGGGCATAGTCAACAGCGGCGTTGGCAGGCCGCTGGACTCCGAAGAGGCGGGCAAGCGGCTGCACGTCAGTGGCATAGGGCGTGCCGTGCGCGTCAGTGCGCAGCCCGCGCAGGTCAGCGAGAATGACGCCGCCATTGTTGACAAAATCATAGAGGGCGGAGGTCAGTTCAGGCGGGAAGGCGACCGCGAAAGGCAGCAGGAGCAATTTGCGTCCAGCCAGGCCTGAGCCGTCAAGGACTTGCGGGTCAGCGATATAGTCGGCATTCAATTGCAGTTCATTCAGGTGCTGTCTCAAGTCGAAGCCGGCTCGGAAGTAGGAGCCATAGCTGTCGGTTCCCGGGCGTTCGTTAGGTTCTGGCTGGTCGGCGGTTGATTCGCACCAGGCGACCAGGGAGGATGGGTGCGACCAGAGAATAGCGGTCGCGGCTCGGTCGCGCTGGTATTCGAGGAGCAGTTTGCCGACGCCGTGGGTCAGGTCAGTGAGGGAGTCCTTGATTGCCAGTCCAAAGGGCGTCTTGGCCTGGTCAGCAGTGAGCAGCGACCAGGAGATCATCCGGTTAGTGTCAAAGGCATTGGTGGCGAAGTAGCTGGCGCCGCCGGCATCGTGGAGTGCCAGCCACCAGCATTCATAGCGGGCGGCTGCTTCGGAGTGGTTGTAGCCCAGCCAGCCGTAATTGGGGAACTTAGGCGGGGTGAAGGAGCGCCAGAGTTCAAAGATTGCCTTGTGGGCTGAGGCCTTGATC
Organism: Lentisphaerota bacterium; assembly: GCA_012799905.1. GTDB lineage: Bacteria > Verrucomicrobiota > Lentisphaeria > Oligosphaerales > Oligosphaeraceae > JAAZKI01. The sequence continues at coordinate 4,866 of JAAZKI010000314.1, forward strand.
GCCTCGGAGTATTCCTGGCCCCAGCCGAAGTTGGTCTGGGTGGCGAGCTTCCAGTAGTCGTTGCCGCAGAAGGGCGTGACGCCGAAGGTGTTGGTGTGTCCAACCGGCGTGTCGGGATTGGTGGTGTGGTAGGAGTCGGTGATCAGGCGGCAAGCAGCGATCCATTGGTCGGTCATGTAAGTGCGGAAATCGACAAAGGGAGCAAAGTTTTTTTGTTGGCGGATATCGGCGGTGCGAGTCGGCATGACTTCAGACCAGTCGGTGTACGCCGTGCCCCATTGGTGGTTCAGGGCAGCCAGGGTCGGATAGATTTTCTTCAGCCAAACCCTGAAGCCTTCCTGACAGCGAAGACAGAAGCAGAATTCGGTGACTTTGTGGTGCGAGGACAAGAAGGCTTCGTCGGTAATGCCAGCGCCGACATAGCCGAAGGGACGCTGCCGTGCGCCGACCTGGGCGCCGCGCTCGCGGATTTCCGCCTGGACGTCCGGATCATTGTAGCAGCGCGGGCGGATGCCGTCGTCAAAATGGCGCGTTTCGCGGTAGAAACCTGAGCCGATATAGCCGGCAGCGTTCATGCCATTTTCAGTGAGAAAGTAGCCCTGGCCAGGGAAGTCGACATTTTGGCCGAGCTCGCGCATGATGTGGTTAAAAGCGACTTGGATGGACGGGTGGCCGCCGCCTGGCCGCCAAGGCAGCACTGCGAAGTCCTCATACGTCTTTTTGGCGAGGGCGGGCACGCTCAAGGCAGTCCATTGGCGGTCATGCTCCAGGTTGTTCTGCAAGAGTCGGGCTTCGACGCGGAGGAAGACGGTGCCAGCGAGCGTGAGCGGGAGCGGTGTGAGCTTTATCGTGGCTTCCTGCCCGGCAGCAGGCACTGGCGTCGTGGTTTGAGCGAGAACCAAGCCGGACGGGTCGAGCAGCCGGGCTTGAATGACCAGGTTTTCCTGGCCGGCGGTGGTCTTGACGGTGACGGTCGGGGTGACGACATTGTCCGGAGCGTAGACGCCGCCGAGGCCGCTTTCCAAGTCTTCGGGGGCCTGGTCAAGGGTCAGGCTGGTGATGGTTCCGGCCTGGGGGCGGTCTAAGCGGAAGGAACGCCAGGCCATGACTTCCTGCTTGGCGTTCAGGGCGGCCAGATCAGCCAAGACAGGCCCGGGCGGCAAGGTGTCCGGAATTGCCAGAGAAGCCTCGCCTTGCTGGTTCAGGGCGAGGACGACAGGCGCCAGGCGGAGTCGGGCAGACGGCGCCAGGGGAGGCTGATCCAGGCGAATTTCACGGGCGGAACGGAGGATGACGCGGACGGCAGTGGCGTTCGGCGTGCCGGTGATGGCGACGTCCAGGCGCTCCGGAGTCTTGCAGGTCGCGGTCAATTCCAGGCGGTGTTCGCCGCGGGCGGCAAAGCGGGCGGCCTCGGCGATGAGGCCAAGCCAGTCTTCCCAATAATCGAATTGGCGGCTTGTCCAGGCGGTCTGGAGATTAGAGGCATGGGGCATGATGGCCGGGAGCCTGGTCAGTTCCGGGCTGAAGGCGAGCCGGACGACGCGGCCTTGGCCGCAGGCGCCAAGCTGGATGGCAGTCAAGCAGTCTTTTTCCGGGTTGTCGGCCAAGGGTACCACTTGGCGCAACGGGTGCGAGTCAGGCGCGTCTTGCAGGGGCGGCAGTTCTTTCCAGGCTTTGACGCGTTCGCCGCGGTCAAGCAACACCAGGCCAGCGCCGCGCTCGATGTTTTTGACGATGTCCCGGCGCAGCTGCTCGGTGAGCGAAGTGGAGACGATATGGACTTCGTAGAAATTCTGGGGCATTCTTTCGTTGACTTGTCTGCCGGTGAAAGATATCGCTTCTGGTTTTTGGCTGCCTGCCTCGATGACATCGCAGGTCATTTCCAGTCGCTGCTCCAGTTCCGTGGTTTCGCGGAGCGGCCTCAGGGAGGGGATGACGAAGAGCGCCTTGAGCGGCCCGCCGGCCAGCGGCTTGCCCGTAGGCAAGTGATGGAATACGGGCGGCGGTTCGGCGGCGCGGTCGATTTGGCGGAGGCCGAAGTGGTTGATGATGGCCTGGTCGGGACGTCCTGGGCACAGGGAAATCCAGTCATAGCTCACGTTGCCGGTTTTGGAGATGTCATAGATATAGATGGTGCCGGCGTTTTCCGGGGCGGTGAAGGTGCGCATGGCAGTGACGTACTTGCCGTCGCTTTCCTGATTCCAGAGCAGGTAGAATTCGCGGCGCGGCGTGGATTTTCCATGCAGGAGGAGGAGTCCAGCGCGGCCCGGGCCGGTGGTCTTGAAGCGCACGCGGATGGTGTATTCCTGGCCTTCGGCCAAAGTGACGTTCTGGGTTGCCATGACGTAAGCGCCCGGCTTGGAGCTGAGCACGTAATTGCCGCCGAGGTCGGCTAGTTCATGGCGGTGGGTGAGTTCCTCGTTGGCGGCCCAGACAGACGGCGCGCCGTCCTGGCCAGCCGGTTCATCAAAGCCGTGGTTTTGCAGCAGCTCGGAGCCGAGCTGGGCCTGGGCGGTCAAAGCCAGGCCAAGGACAATGAGCAGGGTCGGAAGAATGTTTTTGAACATAGTTGGTTCTCCTGGATGGAAAAAATGAGTCGGAAATGACGTTGAAGCAGAAGCGCATGGTCAGACGATGGTGATGTCTTGCTCCAGAACCGTGAAAATTTTGGTAAGGTTTTGAATCAGCTCATTGATGGCCGGTATCACTTCTTCGCCGCGATTATGCATATCCATGATTTCGGCGGTATTCTGGGACATTTCGGTCAGTCCGATGGACGAGAGCTGTCCTTTCAGGCGATGCAGAATGGCCCGGGCGTCCTCCCAGTTGTTTTTCTGGGCATAGACGGCCAGGTTGTCCAGCAGAGGTCGCCAGTCAGCGACGGTTTGCGCCAGCACCATTTTGATTTCACCGATGGAGATATTGTATTGTTCGCGCATGAAATCATGCATGCGGCGAGCGATGGCCTCTTCCCTGGTTTCGAGCAGGTCGCAGGTTTCGCGCAGTTCGCGTTGCGGCTTGATGCCGAGTGCGTCAGCGATGCTGAGCAGGAGCTGGTCGCGTTCAAAGGGCTTGGGGATAAATCCAGTGGAGCCGGCGCCCAGGGCTTTTTCAACGTCCTCCTGGAAGGCTGAGGCGGTCAGCGCGATGATTTGGGTGGCGCCGGAATTGGGCAGTTGGCGGATTTCTCGGATGGCGGTATACCCGTCCATCACCGGCATTTGGATATCCATGAAAATCAGGTCGAAGCGCTGCTGCTGGCAGAGATTGAGCGCTTCCAAGCCATTTTGCGCGGTGCGGTATGGCAGGCCGACGCCTTGGCAGATGGTTTCCAGCAGGAAGAGGTTGGTGGGGGTGTCATCAACCAGGAGCGCCAGGTATTTTTTTAATTCCTGGCGGGGGAGGTTGATGCGGAAATGTCCAGAAAGCCGGACTTGTTCTTCCGGCTTTGCCTTGACGGTTTTGATGGCGAAGTCGAAGCGGGTTCCTTCGCCGACCCGGCTGGTCATGGTGAGTTTGCCGCCCATCATCTTGACCAGGCTGTCAGCGATGCTCAGGCCGAGGCCAGTGCCGCCGAACTTGCGGGCGACGCTGGCGTTGCTCTGTGCGTACGGCTTCAGCAGATGCTCCTGGACGTCATGGGGGATGCCGATGCCGGTGTCACTGACCGTGAAGGCGATGTTGACCGCGCCTTGATCATCGTCGTCAACGACGATTTGCAGGCGGATTTCGCCATGATCAGTGAATTTGACGGCATTGCTGAGGAGGTTATCGAGGATTTGGCGGAGTCTCGTCGGGTCGCCGCGGATGATAAGCGGTTCGACCTGGTTGGTGTCCAGGACGACTTTCAGGCCTTTGGGCTTGGCCAGCTGCTTGGTCATGGCGATGCGGTCTTCCACCAGGGCTAGGCAGTCAAAGGCCAATTCTTCGAGTTCCAGGCTCCCTGCGTTGATCTTGGAATAATCCAGCACTTCGTTGATCACATGCATGAGGCTTCTGGAGCTGGCCTCAATGATGCGCACGTATTGTTTCTGCTGCGGATTAAGCGGGGTTTCCCGGAGGTTGGCGAGAAAGCCGATGACGCCATTGAGGGGCGTTCGGATTTCGTGGCTCATCACTGCGAAGAAGTTGTCCTTGGCGCGGCTGGCCTGGTCGGCTTGGGTGATGAAGCGGCGGAATGTGGTTTCCAAGCCGGCGAGATCGTCATGGTTTGGGATGACGACCGGAGTTTGGCCGCCGATTGGGTGCAGGGCGAGCTGGCGGTTGATGTCGCGGATGCGAGCGATAATGTCCCGCCAGAAAATCAGCCCCAGGAGCAGAACGGAGGCGATGGTGACTGCCAGCCAGAGTCCGGCAAAGACTTTGCAGCGGGTAATCGTCCAAGCCAGCTTTTCTGTGGCCAACTGGCGCAGTTGGTGGGCGTCAGCGGCCAGAGCCACGGCGTCAGCGTCAGCGATTTCCAGGTTGCGCCGAACGTCGCGGCCGGCGATGATATCCGCCTGGACTAAGCGCAGGTTTTGCCAGGCGCTTTGCAGTTCGTGCTGGCGGTCGAGGGCGAGAGCGTCGGGATTGGCAGTAAGAACTTCGAGGAGTTCATCGGTGGCAGCGGCGCTTTTGGCATACTTGTGAGCTGCGTTTTTTTCCGCTTCCGGAAGATCGCGCTGCCGGGCGGTGACGAGTCGGTTGAGGATGACGGTTTGGGCCAGGGCGTGATTGCCGGTCAGGGCCAGGTTGTCGATAGTGTCGGTCAGACGGCTGACATGGCGCAGGTCAGTCATCACGGCGGCGACGAAGACCAGGGAAGCGATGATGGTGACAGCGGCCAGGGTCAGTAATTTATGGGAAGTGCGCATGCCATCATGGTACTGTGATGTTCGAAATTGGCGGTTGCAGGGAGGGGTGGCTCAGAGTCGTCTCCCCGGCGCTGGCGCCAGCACCGGGAGAGAGACATGACTGAACTCTGGTCCTAACCGTCGTTTCAGACGGCGACAGTCGGCTTTGGGCATCTTCGTCAGAAGCAGAAGTTGACGATTGGGAAGAACGGTATGATGGATTCCCGGATGATGTTGATGAGGCCGATTTGGAATCCAGTCATGAATTCCGTGTAGTTGATGAAGCCGACTTGCAGACCGCTCATTTCCGTGGAAGTATTGATCAGGCCGACTTGGATGCCTTTGGCGACGCTGTCAGTGGTGTTCATCAGCATGCCGAATTGGACGCCGCTGGAGTTGCCGGTCTGGTTGAGGAGGCCAGCCTGGAGGCCGGCGTAACGGTCATGGACACGGTTGATCAGGTTGATTTGCAGCGCTGAGGTCTTCTGACTGGAGGAAGCGATGCCAGCGTCGAAACCAACGATGTTCTCGTTGCGGCCAAAGGGAAGATTGAGCTTGATGCCAGACACGTCAATGTATTCCGGCACGACTTGCAGGCGCGACGGCCAGATGGCGAGCTGGAGGGGTGTGGTGTCAAAAGCAGAAGCCGAGACAGCGGCGAAAGCAACGACAAAGGCGGCGAAAACAAGAGACTTTTTCATGGGAGCGTCCTTTTATTGGGTTTGATGGGGTGTTGTCTGAAAAAGGAAAGACACGGATGAAATATGGTGTTATTGGCAACCCTATCAAGATAACATCCTGAGCAGTGAATTTCCAGCCATGCAGATGAAAAAGATATTGGATATAGGCGTTTCAGGGTAATGGGTCAGTCTTCTGTAGCGCCTCTGCAAGGCGCCAGTTTTGGGGGTATGCCTCCCCCAGGCTAAAGCCTGGGGTTAAGCATGGTTAAGCGCCTATGGCGCAAAAAGATGTGGGCGGTGTGGACATGGCCGCCAGTGTAGTCCAAACTCACTCTCGCCCCTCGCCCCCAATACTCTTCATTTAACGCTTTGTAACCACACAGACGACTCAACTCTATAAAGCCGACCTTGGCGTCCTTGGCGTCTTGGCGGTTCAATAACGAGGAACCAACCGCCAAGGACGCCAGGCAATTGGAGGAAACAACAAACCAGGCCGAAATTCCGCTTGCAATCCCATCCGTCAAAGCAACAACTCTATAAAAAATTTTCGTGCCTTTTCGTGTATTTCGTGGTTAAAAAATCTTAAGTAACGAGTATTGGGGGCGAGGGGCGAGGGGCGAGGGGCGAGGGGCGAGATGAGTTTGGTCAACGCTGTCCACACCGTCCACAGGAGCGGCAGCAGCGCTGAAAGCGTGCAACATACTGCAAGCCAAGCTTGAACTACATTCGGTGCAGTCATCGTCTTTCCCATCAAAGCACAATCTTCGATGATACTGTCAAACGGGATTTGTCCAACCAACTTCGAGGCATTATTGTTGATGACAAGAAGTGAAACTGCCGTTATAAACTGAATGATTGCTACTTGGAGTCAGCCCCATGTTTTCATTCTATTATGAATCTTTTCTAGCGTTGCTTCTGATAGCAGGCTTGGCCTTAGCCGTTCTGACGCCTTTGTACCTGCTCTGGAAAATCATCGGCGCTCTCCGCCAACTGCTGACTGAAACAGACCGCCTGAATCACAACCTGATCCGTCTGACGGAAACGATGGCCAAAACCACCGCGGAGCCAACCAGTCCTCCTGCTGAAGCGACGCCGACGCCCGCCCCAGCCCCGGCAGCCACCCCGACCCCAACACCGGTCTCCCCCAGTGCAACGGCGCTTCCACCCCAGGCCTCAGCTCTCCCACCGCCCTTGCCGCCTGCCGGCGTCAGTCAACCACAGGCTGAAACAGCCTTCCAACCGTCCCAACCACCGCCGACTCCGCTCACGCCGCCCCCGCCAAAACCGGAACAACCGCTTGCCCCTCAGACCACGCCATCAACCCCAGAGAAGCCACCTGCTCCGCCACGCCAGGCAAAACCATGGGAAATCGCGGCGCGACGGAAACTCCGCCAGACCTGGAACTGGTTCCTCTGCGGACAGGCTGACGGCCCCGGGACACAACCGCTGGAGAAGCTCGCGGCCACGACCTGGCTGCTTCGCGCCGGCGTCTGCGTCATTCTCTTCACCGTCGGCTTCATGCTTAAACTGTCTATCCATCAAGGCTGGCTGGCGCCGTCCGGCCGCGTCGCTCTGACCTTTGTGGCTGGCGCCGCCCTGTTATTCTGGAGTCTGCGCCTTTTGAACGGCGCTTACCGGGTGATGGGCCAGGCGATTCTTGGTCTGGCGCTTGCCACCTTCTACTTCGGCGCCTTTGCCGCCACTGGCATGTACCATCTCATCGGCCCTATTCTCGGCTTTGTCGTCATGGTCGCCATCACAGCGGCGGCCGGCTTCATGGCGGTACGGTTTGATTCCATCGCTGTCGCGGTCATCGCCACGGTCGGCGGCTACGCTACGCCCATCCTGCTCGAAACGGGCAGCAAAAATTTCCCTGTTCTTTTCGCCTATATGTTCATCTTAGGCATCGGCGTCCTGACCGTCGCTGCCTACCGCGACTGGCTTCCCCTCAACTGGCTGGGCTTGTTCTTCACCTATACTCTATTCATCGGCGCTTGGCAGACCCACTATGTCCCGGTTGATTTTCCCGTTCTGATAACGGCCCTGACGCTTTTCTTTGTGCAGTACTCCACGGTTGTCTTCATCCACAACGTCGCCCAGAAAAAGCCGTCTTCGACCTTGGAGATTATAGCTTTGCTGGCTAATGCCGCTCTCTTCACCGGCTGCGCGTACCGGCTCATCGCCACGGTCACTGAGGATCGCCTCTGGTTCGCCCCGCTCACCCTGTCCCTGGCCGCCTTCTATGTCGCTCACGCCTTTTGGTTCCTTAGACGGAAACACCATGACCGCGGCCTCCTGCTCACCTTCATCGGCCTCAGCGCCCTTTTCCTGACCCTGACTGTCCCACTCGTGTTTGCCCGCGAATGGATCGGCGTCACCTGGTCCCTGCTCGCCCTCCTCATGCTCTGGCTCGGCCAAAACCTCGACAGCGCCTTCCTGCGCTCTGCTGCCTGGATTCTCTATACCATCGTCATCGTTCGACTCACTGGCAGCGACTTCCTCCGCGCCTACGGCCGTCCTCAAGCCACGCTTGACACGGCGTTGTTCTGGCGCCAATTTGCTGAGCGCCTGGTTCAATTCGGTGCGCCGCTCGCATCGCTGGCAGCAGCAGCGCGCCTGGCCAGCCGCCCTACCCCGCCCGGCGACCTGGCCATCCCTCCGAAATGTGACTTGAAACCGCGCCCCCTGCCCCTGCCGTTCCCACCGACCGCCATCGCCGTTGCAATCGCCGCCATCCTGTTCTTCCTCTACTGCAATTTTGAAACGTTCCGCACTTTCGGCTATCTCTTCCCGCCCTTTTGCCTGCCGGCCCAGACCATCCTCTGGCTGCTGTGGGGCGTCGCCATCTTCCATGTCGCGGCACGACACCCACATCCAGCCTGGAAAGCGCTGCTACTGGCACTGATTGTAATAATCGTCGGCAAAGTCATCTTCTGGGACTTCCTGTCCTGGTCGCCCTGCTGCCGCTTCCGCTATGCTACCTTTACCTGGACCGAGTGCGTTATGCGCCTGGTTGACTTCGGCCCTCTGATCGCTTTTCTGATCGCCCTCGCCATCCTCTTGCGTGACCGCGAAGAGCTAATCGCCCGCATCGCCGCCATCCTCTGGCCAGCACTCCTGTTTCTCTACTCCACCTGGGAAGTAAATACCATGCTGGGACACCTGATGCCAAAACTATGCGCTGGCGGCATTTCCGTCCTCTGGGGCGCCTTTGCGGCAGCATTCATCTACCGAGGCCTGACCACGTCGCAGCGACCGCTCCGCTATCTTGGGCTGGCACTATTCGCCATCGTCGTCGGCAAAGTCTTTCTCTACGACCTCGACCGCCTCGGCAATGTCCATCGCGTATTCGCCTTCCTCCTGTTCGGCTTGCTGCTGATGGCTGGCGCCTTCTTTTACCTTAAATTCTGGCAAAGCGACCGCTCCGAAAAAGTTGACTAAAGGAGTCTCTGATATGATGCCAACCTTTTTTTGCCGTCGTTTGGCGGCGGTTTTGGCGCTCTTGACGGCTGTCGCCGGCCTGGCAGCGGAATGCTTTTTCCCAATTAACGTCCCTGAACTGACGTCATCGACCGTCCTCAGCCTGGAACTGCCGGTTGAGGCGCTCATCGACCTTGGCGGCCGCCAGGAAGCCTTGCGCATCCTTGCTGCCAATGACCGCGAAATCCCCTACTGGATCATGCATGTGACCAAAACCGAAACCACCTGGCAGCAAGAACTCTGCCAGGCGCAGGCGACGCGTGTCAAAGAAGAAGATGACTTGAGCCTGACGCTGGACTTCGAACTCGATCCAAAAGCGCCAGCGCCGCAAGGCCTGACCATCAACACCCCGCGCCGAAACTTCGAACGACAAGTCACGGTTTTCGGTGAGGACGGCAATGACTGGACGCCCCTGGTGACCGATGCCTTTATCTTCGAAAGCAGCGACACCCTGCAAATGCGGCAATGCGACGTGCCTTTTGACGCTGGCAAGCACCGCCGCTTCCGCGTCGTCATCGCCCAGGCCAGTCTGGAACGACAGGACGCCTACCGCCGCGTCACCCGCTTCCTGAACCGAGAAGGCCAGGCCGACAATGCCGTCGAAACCACTGGCGTGACCCGCCAGCCCTTCAAAATCAACAACGTGTCCTTCTGGCGAAAAGTCCCGATACAGACCGATCCAAAAGTGCAATTCCTGAGTTTTTCAGCGCCCTCTGGAACCATCAGCCACAATGCTGAGAAACACGAGACAACCTATGAAATCATCCCGCCCTGCTTTCCAATCACCGGATTCGAAATCGTCAGTTCGGAAAGGAATTTTCTTCGGAAGGTGACAGTTCAGAAACAGTATGAGCAGGATTTCATCACCGCACATCATGGCCGAATCACGGCCTGCGACCTGCCTGGCATCACGCAAATCCATCCCATCTTAGACGACTTGGCGCCAATCACAGACGGTCGTATGCGCATCATCATTCACGATGGCGACAATCCGCCCCTGACCGTGACCGACATCCGCTTGCGAACGCCGGCAGTCAAGCTGACGTTCATTGCCGAACCAAACCAGATGCCTTGCCGCCTGAGCGCTGTCGCCGGAGCGAAACCGCCGGCATACCAGCACCCGGATATCTTCCCCGCTATTCTGGCCAACCAGATTGCGGTGACTGATGTCACCCTCGGAGAACGTCAGGGCCAGCCCCGGCCGCCCGTCCCCGCGTCAGCCCAAGGCATCCCCCGCTGGGCCGTCCTGCTGGCGCTGGCAGCCCCGTTCATCGCCATCGCCGCCGGCGTCGCCAAAGCAGCTAAATCAACCCAGGGCGTTTGCAGCTCCCAGGAATAGCCATTATTTTATGGACTTTGACTTTTCCTAACCCACCCCAGCCCTGGATTCATAATGGCACTGACATTCTACAATTCTCTCACTCGCCGTCTGCAAGAGTTTGTTCCCATCACTCCAGGCCAAGTAGGCCTCTACACCTGCGGGCCGACCGTCTACAACTTTGCGCATATCGGCAATTTTCGCGCGTACATATTCGAAGACCTGCTCAAACGCACCCTACTCTACCTCGGCTTCGAGGTCAAGCATATCATGAACTTGACCGACGTCGATGACAAGACCATCCGGGGCGCCCAGGCAGCCGGATGCTCGCTGAACGACTTCACCCAAAAATACAAAGACGCCTTCTTCCAAGACATCGCTGCCTTGCGGATTCTTCCGGCTGATGTCTATCCGGCTGCGACCGAGCATATTGACGATATGATCGCCATCGTCGAAAAACTCTTTGACAAGGGCGTCGCCTACCAGGCGGACGACCACTCTGTCTACTTCTCCATCGCCAAATGGCCGTCGTATGGCCAGCTGGTCAACATCGACCATAGCCAGATGCGTTCCGGCGCCCGGGTGAAGCATGATGAATATGCCAAGGAATCCGTGGCCGACTTCGCCCTTTGGAAAGCATATGACCCTGAGGACGGCGACGTCGCCTGGGACAGCCCCTGGGGCAAAGGCCGCCCCGGCTGGCACCTGGAATGTTCCGCCATGAGCTGCCGCTACCTGGGGCCGACCTTTGACATCCACTGCGGCGGCATCGATAACATGTTCCCCCACCACGAAGATGAAATCGCCCAAAGCGAAGCAGCCAATGGCTGCCGTTTCGTCAACTACTGGCTCCATTGCGCCCACTTGATGGTTGACGGCCAGAAAATGTCCAAGTCGCTCGGCAATTTCTTCACCCTGCGCGACATTCTCGCTAAGGGCTACACGGGCAGAGAAATCCGCTGGGTTCTGCTGGGCGCTCACTACCGCCAATCCCTGAACTTCTCCTTCAAAGCCCTGGATGACGCCCGCGCCGCCTTGCAGCGCCTGGATACGGCCAAGCAGCGCCTGGCCGAGCTGGTCAGCGCCCCAGATGCAGGCATGGAGGAAACAGAAACCGCAGTCACAACCGCGGAAAGCGCTTTTCGCGCCGGGCTGGAAGACGACCTCAATATTTCAGCCGCACTGGCAGCACTGTTCGACTTCATCCGCGACGTGAACCGCCTCATGGATGAAAAGAAGCTGGCTGGCGCTGCTGCGACTAAAGCGCTGAACCTGCTGGAACAAATGGACACAGTCCTGGCTGTCCTCACCCCGGACGAGGACGATGCAGTCCCCGAGGCTATCCTGGCTTTGGCTGAAGAACGGCAAGCCGCCCGCAAAGCCAAGGATTTCGCCCGCGCTGACCAAATCCGGAATGAACTCGACGCCCAAGGATGGGTGATTGAAGACACCCCAAAAGGCCCACGCGTCAAAAAGAAAATCTGAGCGGAGCGAGAATTAGGGGCGAGGGGCGAGGGGTTGAATGCTGAATGCTGAATGTTGAATGCTGAATGTTGAATGCTGAAGCGCATTTCATAATTCATAATTCATAATTCATAATTCGTTAGGGGCGAGGGGTTGAATGCTGAATGCTGAATGCTGAAGCGCATTTCATAATTCATAATTCATAATTCGTTAGGGGCGAGGGGCGAGAAGCCTCGGCGAGGGGTTTTCTGGCCTACACGCCTCTCCACCGTCCACTACCGTCCACTAAAGTCCACGTCCACTCTCCACTAATGTCCACTTCCGTCCACAGTCCATCGTCTACTAACGTCCACTAAAGTCCACTAACGTCCATTGTCCACTGTCCACTAAAGTCCTGCCGCTCCGCCGTCCACAACGTCCACCACGTCCACCATGTCCACTGCGAGCGTCCACCAGGGCTGCAACATACGGCAAGCTGAAGCTTAAAGGGGAGGAAAAGGCCAAGCAGCCCTTCCTCCCCCTCGATGGTGCTTTTCGGGCGGGCTCTGGTTAATCAGAGACCCGCCCACATCGTCTTTACCGCTCAAAGGCCGCGTCAAACGCAATGCTGGAAGGCGCAAAATCGATTTTGCGGACAAATTCGCAGGCGTCGCGCGCGCCATATTCGCGGTCCATGCCGCTATCTTCCCATTCCACGGACAAGGGGCCTTGGTAGCCAATCCGGTTCAATTCCCGGATGATTTCCTCGAAATTGACGCCGCCATGCCCTGGGCTGCGGAAGTCCCAGCCGCGGTTCGGCTGCCCGAAATTGAGATGGGAGCCCAAGATGCCGGAGCGTCCATCCAACGTCACGATTGCGTCTTTGATATGGCAATGGTAGATGCGCTCCGGGAATTCGCGCAGGAACATGACTGGGTCAACGCCCTGCCAGAGCAGATGGCTGGGGTCATAATTGAAGCCAAAGGCGGGGCGATGGTCCAAGGCTTCCAGGGCCATGGCAGCGGTGTGCAGGTCAAAAGCGATCTCGGTCGGATGCACTTCCAGGGCGAATTTGACGCCGTAGCGGTCGAATTCATCCAGGATAGGATTCCAGATGTCAGCGAAATACTTGAAGCCATCTGCAATCATCTGGTCACTGACCGGCGGGAAGCTGTAGAGCATGTGCCAGATCGGCGAGCCGGTGAAGCCGTTTACCACCTTGACGCCCATGTTCTTGGCCGCCTTTGCCGCAGCTTTCATTGAGGAAATAGCCCAAGCGCGCTTTTTGTCTGCGTTGCCATTGCACTCTTTCGGCAGCATGCCGAAATTGTCAGAACGTGCGTCATCGTTGGGGTCGCAGGTAAGCTGACCAGCCAGGTGGTTGCTGATCGCCCAGCACTCCAGGCCGGCTTTCTGCAAGATAGCGCGCTGCTGCTTGCAATACTCAACGCTTTCCGCGCCGCGGAACACGTCAAAATGATCGCCCCAGCAGGCCAGCTCCAAGCCGTCGTACCCAAATGACTTGATTTTCCCTGCCAGCTCACTCAGCGGCAGATCAGCCCATTGTCCGGTGAAAATTGTTACTGGACGCGCCATGTCTCATTCTCCTTCATCTGCTTGATTGCGATTATGCGCCATTGCAAATCAACTGATTCGCGACGGCGACCCCAAAAAAGTCAACCCGGCTGCCGCCCACATCAGGCCACGGACGGCCAGGACGGAACTCAAGGCTGGAAGGTCCGGCCGAGGAAAGGCTGGGGATGCTTGAACACTTTCTGCTGAGAGCTTTCCAGCAGGATGCCAGTGCCGTTGACGATCGCCCGCAACGGGTCTTTGGCCACTGAAACCGCCAACCCGGTGTCCTCTGACAGCAACTTGTCCAGCCCGCGCAGCAACGCTCCGCCGCCCGCCAGGACAACGCCATTGTTAATCAAGTCTGCTGCCAGCTCCGGCTTACAAGTATCCAACGTCCGGCGGACGGCATAGCTAATCCGTGATACGGGTTCCTGCAAAGCCTGGCGAATTTCCTCGCTGTTGACCATGACTGCGCGTGGCAGGCTGCTGCCAATCTGCCCAAGATCACGGCCGTACACTTCCTTCTCCAAAGGCGTTTCGAGCCGATAAGCGCTGCCAATCTCAATCTTGATCTGCTCAGCCGTCCGCTCACCGATCAGCAAGTTATGCTTATTTTTCATATGCTGGATAATGGCTTCGTCCATCGCGTCCCCGCCGCATTTAACGCTCTCGGAATGAGCAATGTCCGCCACGGAGATAATCGCCACCTCAGTCGTGCCGCCGCCGATATCGACAATAATGCTGCCGGTCGGCTCGTCAACCGGCAATTCCACGCCAATCGCGGCTGCCAAGGGTTCCGGCACCAGGCGCACTTCCCGGGCGCCGGCCCGACGCGTGCTGTCCAGAACCGCCCGCGTCTCCACATCCGTGATTCCCGAAGGCACCGCCACTAACACACGCGGCTGCATAATCTTGAAGCGGCCAGTGGCACGGCGAATAAAGTGCCGCAACATCTCATCCGTGACTTCCGCGTCAGCGATTACGCCGTCCTTCATCGGCCGAACCGTCCGAATACCGCGGGAGGTTCGGCCGACCATGCGCTTGGCCTCATCGCCAACAGCAACGACCTTATTATTGATGGTATTAATCGCGACAATCGACGGCTCAGAGAGCACAATGCCCACTTCCGCGACATAGACCAAAGTGTTCATCGTACCTAAGTCAATGCCGACGTCATTGCAAAAGAAATTCTTGATTTTATCCAGCAGCATAGTGCTTTTTCCCCTTTGCGGCCGCAGTCGCCTCCGGCCTGCGGAATCAGGATGGCGGCTAATACTTTATATCATCATAATATGTCGCGCCTTGCCGAGATAACAACATCGACAGGCAAAAAAAACGAGTTGCTAACATTAGACGTGGGACGAGTTCCGGCACTGAAGTGCCGGCACTGGACGGAGGCGAGGGGCGCTTGTGCCGTTCAGAGCTTTCCGGCGTCGGGGTCAGGTTTTTCTCCTTGGAGATGGAGGTAACGGCGGTCGAGAAGATGCGCCAGGCGGACATCTTGGAGGCCGTGCAGCATGGTGCTGCGCACGTCGGGAAAGCGCGTTTCCAGTTGGTCGAGCAGCTGCTCCAGGTAAAAGCGGTCGCCATGCTGCTGCAAGTCTTCCTGGTATGGGCAGGACTTCACAGCCGGATAGTCCAGCCGCTGCGCCAAGGCATGAATCCGAGCCTTGCTGATCGTGCATAAAGGCCGAATCAAGCGCTTGCTGCCCCCATCAGCAGCAACGTTCGGCCCCATCGTCTTCAGGCCGCCGCCGCGGAACAGAGCCATCAGAAAGCTGACGCAGAGGTCGTCCAGCTGCTGTCCGAGGGCGATTTTGTTGCAATTGAGGCGGTCAGCCGCCGCATGCAGCTGACCGCGCCGCAGCCGCGAGCACAATGAGCAGGGGCGTTCCTCTGCGTTCTTGTCAACCAGCAGAGACTGCCCCGGAATGGTCACGCTCTCCCAGTCCCAGCCTTGGGATTGGCAATAGGCGCCGAGGCCGGGCAAGTCAAAGGAGGCAAAAGCCATATCCACCGTGACAGCTTTCAGCGAAAACCGAAATGGCGCGCGCCGTTGCAGGAAGGTCAGCACATGCATCAGCGTGAGGCTGTCCTCGCCGCCGCTCAGTCCGACCAGAACCCGGTCGCCGGCTTCAAGCATGGCATAGTCGTTGACAGCCCGTGACACGTCCCGGCAGACACTCGCAAAATCGCGCCAACGCCAAAATAACTTACTCTCTGACATCAGTTGCCTTCAACCACTTCAAACACCCGCCCTGGCCAGGCAGCCGACCAGCGGACAGGTGGGATAACTGCGCCCGGACTGAGGCCGGGTTTGGTTGTAATCGGTCACTCATTGATACTCAAGGTTCTGGCGCACAGCAGAGTCAGGAAAGGGGCGAGGGGCGAGGGGCGAGGGGCGAGTTTGGACTACACTGGCCGCCATGTCCACACCGTCCACCATGTCCACACCGTCCACATCTTTTTGCGCTGTAGGCGCTTAACCATGCTTAACCCCAGGCTTTAGCCTGGGGATGGGCGTACCCCGAAAGCAGTGCCTTGTAAAGGCACTACAATTAGCGCTGAAAACACACTATCGGGATGACCATTATCAATCGGTGACCGATTACGGACTCGGTTCATTAAAATGCCATCGGCTGCTTTTTTTGCAAACATCAGGCGTATATATTACCTTTTCACCTGATAACCATTTTTTTACCTGGCCGCCTGTGCCATCACCACCTCACCCCCTTGGAGAACGTCATGCTGCTGCACAATCTATTCTACGACATCGCCCCTAAAATTCTTCCTGTTGGCCGCATGACCACGATAACCATCCGCCCACTCTATGACCATGTCCAGTTGAATCCAGAAGGTCATTACGAATTGCAGCTGATGGGGCGCGAATTCCAGACTGCCGACCCCATCCCGATGACCTGCGACAATGGCGCCATCGTCTTCACCTTCACACCGGCGGCCGAGCAGGAGTACGAGCTGGTACTGTTTGAGTTCAACGGCGAAACTAGGGTGAAAAAAGAAGGCTTCAATTTCTATGCGGTCCAAGACGACCTCTTCAACACCCGCCCCTGGAAAGGCGACATCCATCTGCACAGTTGTCGGTCGGACGGACGCGAGTCGCCGGCGTACGTCGCCGCCCGCTACCGCCAAGCCGGATTTGACTTCTTCGCCCTCACTGACCATCATCGCTACGCTCCCTCACTGGAAGCGATTGACGCGCTGAAAGACCTTGACTCCGATTTCCGCGTCTATCCCGGAGAAGAAGTCCACCCGCCCACAAACCCGGTTCATCACATCAATTTCGGCGGCTCATTCAGCGTCAATGACCTGCATCGCGACAAAGAGCGCTACGAAAAGGAAGTCGACCTGGTGGAAGGCACCCTGGACCATCCCGAGCTGACGCCTGCGGAACGACGCATTCTGGCCTCCTCAGTATGGGTTTTCAACAAAATCAGAGAAGCTGGCGGCCTCAGCCTGTTCTGCCATCCCTATTGGGTCACTGGCAATCGCTACAATGTCAGCGAACCAATCATCAAGGCCCTGTTCGACGATATGCCGTTTGACGCCTTCGAGCTGCTCGGCGGGTTTACCAAAGCCACCCACGAAGGCAATGCCCTCCAAATCGCGCGCTGGGGTGACGAACGAGCCAAAGGCAAAAAAATACCGATTGTCGGCGTCTCTGATTCACATGGAACTGAAAACGGCAATCTGTTCGACTGGTACTACACTCTCGTCTTTTCCCCGACGCCCGACTTTGAGGACTTGAAAGCCGCCATTCTCAGCGAAGCCGCTGTCGCTGTCCAGGCCATCCCTGGCGAATGTCCGCAAATCTACGGGCCGTTCCGAATCGTCAAATTCGCCTACTTCCTGCTCCGCGAAGTCCTGCCCCTGCATGACGCCGAATGCGCTGAAGAAGGACGCCTCATGCTCAAGGCGCTTGCCGGCGATAAAGACGCCGCAGCTATGCTGAAACTGACCAAAAATCGCGTCAAAAAACTCTTCGACCATCTCTGGGCTTGAGCAGGAAAACAGCGGGAAAAGGCCTAGGGTGGACTATCCGTCCACAACCTAATTTATGTGTCACCCT
>JAAZKI010000512.1 GCA_012799905.1 Lentisphaerota bacterium
CTGTCGTATGTAGTCGTACGTCGTTCAAGCTTTCGCTTGCCGTATTGTACCTCGCCTCCGTCCAGTGCCGGCACTTTAGTGCCGGAATTCACCCCTCCCCCTCCAACAATTCCGGCCTTCTTCGCGCCGTGCGCAGCAGGCGTTGCTGTTGTCTCCAGCGGGCGATTTCCGCATGGTTGCCATTGAGGAGCACCTCTGGCACCGCCATTTCCCGGAACACCGCTGGCCGCGTGTATTGGGGATATTCGAGCAGACCATCTGCGCCAAACGATTCATCTTGCGACGATTCGTCCTTGCCCAGCACGCCTGGAAGCAGCCGGAGCACCGCGTCCGCCACTACTGTCGCAGCAATCGCGCCGTTAGTCAGCACAAAGTCTCCTAACGAAATCTCCTCGTCAATCAGCGTCTGGCGGACGCGTTCATCAATGCCCTCATAATGTCCGCAGACGATGATCAAATGCGTTTTTTTTGCTAATTCTCGCGCCTTCCCCTGGTTGAAGACCGACCCTTGCGGAGTCATCAGCACCACGTGCGAGTCATCCTGAAGAAGGCTTTCTATGCATGCAAAGAGCGGTTCAGGACGCAGCACCATGCCAGCGCCGCCCCCGAAGGGGCTGTCGTCAACCGTGCGATGACGGTCGTTCGCATAGTCCCTCAAGTCGATATGGCGAATCTCCACCAGGCCGGCGCGCTGGGCCCGTCCGATGATTGATTCTGCCAGAGCGCCCCGGCAGATGTCAGGAAATAGACTGACAATGTCAAGGCGCATCGCTATTTTCGCCTCGTTGTGCCGGCTTTTGGGTGGCCTCAGGGAAGCCAGCCCAAAACCCGTATATTATTCAAGAATGTCAACCGTGACATGCATGCCTAGGCGGCCGCTGGCCCCATTGACCAGGGCGCGGATCGCCGCAATCGTCTTGCCGCTTTTTCCGACCAGCTTGCCAATGTCGCTTTTGACGCAGGATATCTGAATGACCGTCAGACGGTCTTTTTCGATGGAGCTGATGGAAATTTCGTCGGGATTGTCAACCAGGGCGGAAGCGACGTAATGCACGAATGACTTCAGTCCTTCCAGTCCTTCCGGGACGGCGGGCTGTTCCGCGGCTTTTGTCGTAGTTGTCAGAGCGCCGGGGACTTCTTGTGCGCCATTTTCCGTGGCTGTGTCGTTTTCGCTGCTAAAAAGATTTTTGAAGAATGAGAAGGCCATGACCAATTATGCCTGTGGTTTTGTATCGCTGTTTTCAGATGCTGCGGTTTCAGGAGCGGCTGCTTCTGGCGCCGCGGTTTCAGGTGCTGCGGTTTTAGGTGCGGCTGCGGCTTTTGGAGCTTCGGCTTCCGGCTCGGCGGTTTCCGGTGCGGCAGCGGCTTTGGCGCGGGCGCGTTTGATGATCGCCTGCACGGTTTCGCTGGGTTGAGCGCCACGCGGAATCCAGTAGTCAACGCGTTCGAGATCAATGGATTCAGTCTCGTGGCGGGGATCGTACATCCCGATGATTTCAATGAAGCGGCCATCACGGGGGCTATGGCTGTCCGCCACCACGATGCGATGGCAGGCCTGGTTGCGTTTCCCCGTCCGGCGAAGTCTGATTCTTACGGCCATGATAAGTGTTCCTTGAGGCTGACGCCAAACAGCGTCAATGACTTAATGAGATAAGGTGAAAATATGATTGTTTCGCAAATAGAGTCAGTTAATATACATCGCTTTCCAATTACAGCAAGCCAGTTGGCGACACTTGAAGAAGCGTTTTCAAGAAAATTGGCAATGGGTCAGTCATCTGTAATGCCTTTACAAGGCACCACTTTCGGGGCGCACCTATCCCCAGGCTGAAGCCTGGGGTTAAGCATGGTTAAGCGCCTACGGCGCAAAGGACGAGTTCCGGCACTGAAGTGCCGACACTGGACAGAGGCGAGGTGTGTTTGGTCTATATGCGGCAGGCTAACGCTTGGGTTACAAGCGCCCAACACTGCATTTTGCACGTTATCTATTATAATATAAGGAATAAGGCAGGGCGACGAGGCGTCGGCGCGCTCGTGTCCGCCCGGGGCAGTTCCAGCCCGGCATTTAAAAAAATAAGACATGCTGTCTTGCGTTTTACTGCTTGCAGGTGTATAATGTTCTAAATTTCTTAAAAGTGAGAAGAGAAACGCTGTTCGCAGCGCTGCGACGGCGGTTTTTCTGTCCTGTTTTGGCTCATTTTCAGTTGTTTTTTGGCATGTTTCATGCTAGATACCATTTTAATATGTTAGTCTGTCCTGGTCATGGCTGCGACTGCGGCTGTGGGGGGATATCGTTGTCAAAATCATACCAAAATTATTATAAAGCAGTCTATCTCTTCTGATCATCTAAGGAGCTTCTTATGATGAAGACATTGCTCACTCGTGCGTACTGCCGCGGCTTGTCCCTGGCGATTGTCGGTCTCTTGTTCTGGGCTGGTCAATCCAGTCTGCTGTCCGCGCCGGTCAGTCTTGACGCGGCGCGCGCTTTTGCTGCCAACTGGCTCGCCGCCGTCGAAAAACCAATGGGGGCGGACTTCACGGAAGCGGCGGCCGTTGCGGAGGTTGCGCCCATAGTCAATGCTGATGGCGTCACCATTGCCTATCACGCCGCTATTTCTCCGAGCGGCTATGTGATTGTGTCGGCTGATGATCGGATTCAGCCGATAGTGACTTTCAGTGCGACGGGCACGTATGACGACAGCGCTGCCAACCCGCTGCGCGGCTTGCTGCTCGCTGACTTGAATGTCCGTTTGGCCGCAGTTGAGGACATTGCGCCGGAAGGTGCGCAGACCCGCAGTGATTTGCCGGCTGCCATCCAGGAGAACAAGTCGGCTTGGGAGAGGCTTTCAGGGCCGCAGACTCGCGCCGCTGAGGTTGATGTGGTTGCCGAGGTCTGGGTTGATTATCTGGTCAAGTCGCGCTGGAGCCAGGGCGGTGGCATCTCCAATTACTACACGCCGAGGATTTATGCTGACAGCTATTCGTTTAATGAACCCGGCAATCCGCAAAACATCGTCTGCGGCTGTGTCGCTACGGCCAATGCCCAGGTTATGCGCTATTTCCAATGGCCGCAAAAGGGCATCGGTTCAGTCCAGGGCAGCTGTAAAATCACCTATGCTGATCCGATTCTGGCGCCCGACCCGGCTTTCGTGACCAGGAATCTGCGCGGCGGCAACGGCGTTGGCGGCCCCTACAACTGGGAAGCCATGGCCCTGGTGCCGACGAGTGATGCTGACCCGGTGACCTTCCAGCAGATTGGCGCCTTGTGCTTGGACGCTGGCTTGTCCGTCGGCATGGAGTATGATGGTTCAAAAAACTCCTCCGGCGCACATTCCAGTCCTGCCGCCTATATGAATTTCTTCAAGTACAGCGGCGCTGCCTCTCCCGGCGGCATGGATGGGGCCAGGGCTAATCTTGACGCCCGCCGTCCGCTGTCCGCCAGCTCTGCCAACGCCGGCAGTCCAGTGGACCCGGGACATTCTTTTGTGGTGGACGGGTATGGCCGTATTGACGGTCGCTGGTTTTACCATGTCAATATGGGATGGGCGGGCTCGGCAAATGGCTGGTACAGTTTTGAAGAGCATCTTTATGCCGGCGGTTTTCTTTTCGACCAGGACGTCGGTTTTGGCGTCGGCAATATCTATCGTCAGCCTTTGCAAGCGAACGAAGACGTGTCCAGCACTGGCAGGATTATCTCTGGCCGCATCACGGATGCCAATGGCACACCGGTCGCCGGAGTCAAGGTGAGCATTCGCCGAGCCAGCGATCCGGAAGGCACAGTCTGGCAGCGGATGCTGGTCTGGAATGAGCCGATTGACCCGGTCGCCACTCC
>JAAZKI010000459.1 GCA_012799905.1 Lentisphaerota bacterium
AGGGGCGAGCGGCGAGCGGCGAGGGGCGAGCGGCGAGAGTGAGTTTGGACTACACTGGCCGCCATGTCCACACCGTCCATATCTTTTTGCGCCATAGGCGCTTAACCATGCTTAACCCCAGGCTTTAGCCTGGGGATAGGCATACCCCAAAAGTGGGCGCCTTGTAAAGGCGCTACAGAAAACTGAGCGATTACCATCCATTGTGCCGGATTGCGGTCGCCGACCTAATCCTGCCAGCCGGGTGGCAGTTTGCGAAAAATAGCCTCTATGATGCACGCTGGCGGTGTGTCTTCGGGATTGATTGGGATTTTTATGGCGTCGGGATGCTGGTGTTTGAACCACGTCAATTGCCGTCGTGCGTACTGAATCGTCCGATTGGCGATGACTTCGGTCAAGGCCGGCAGTCCGCCAGTCAGCCGCCCCTCCAGAAAATCAATCACATCGCGATATCCCAGGGCCTGCCGTGCGGTCGGAGTTGAGAGCAGCCCATTATCCCGCGCCTGCTTTGCTTCTTCCAGCCAGCCTTGCGCCAGCATCGCCGCAGTTCGGGCGCGGATGCGCTCCTTGAGCATGGCCAGTTGCGGCAACAGGCAGAACTGGGCAAAGTCGGGGTCAGATTCAAGTTGGCGTCGCTGCCGTTTCCAAGGCAGTTGGCCGGTCAGCTCCAAAACTTCGCAGGCACGCACCAGGCGACGCGGATTCAGCCGCACATCAGCCGGGACTTCTTCCGGAGCTGCGCTCCTCTGAAGACGCGCCAACAAAGCCTCGCGACCGCCAGGACGAGCCAACTCCTGCTCCAGCCGGGCAAACACCGGCGGCGACGTCGGCTGCAACTCAAAGCCGTAAATCAGCGCCCGAGCGTACAAGCCTGTCCCGCCGACGATGATCACTTTCCGGCCGCGGGCACGAATAGCTGCCGCCGCCGACCGCGCCAGGAGGGTGAAGCGATTGACGTCGTACGGCTCGGAAATGTCCAGCTCGTCCACCAAATGATGCGGTATTCGCAGACGTTCAGCCTGGCTGACTTTGGCCGTGCCGATGTCCAGCCCGCGATATATCTGCATGGAATCGCAGGAAATGATCTCAGCCCCGAAACGCTCCGCCAACGTCAAGGCGACAGAGCTTTTCCAGGAACAAGTCGGCCCCAGGAGAACAAGCTGCGCCGGAGCGGACGACATGGTGACACTGTCTCGATTCATGCTTTCGAAGGCGTTTGCCGACGGGCGCCGATAAAACTCCACAAAACCAGCAGAGTCACGCCAACGCAAATCGCGCTATCAGCAATGTTAAAGGCGGGCCAATGCATGCCGCCCAGATGAAAATCAAGAAAATCAACGACGGAATGCCGCACCCAACGGTCAATCAAGTTGCCGGCAATGCCGCCTTGCACCGCCCCCAAAGCCATGGCGGCCAGACGGCTCCCTTCGTGCAACCGACGAAAAAAAATGACTATCGCGACAAAGGCCGCCAGCGACAAGACGCCCAAAAGCCACGTATGCTCAGCCAAGATGCCCCACGCTGCGCCGGGATTGCGGACATGCACCAAATTAAAAAAGCCGGGGATGACAGTGCGCACCGTCCCGACCGGCCAATGCGTCACCACCAGCCACTTGCTCGCCTGGTCAGCAACCAGCACCAACAGCGCCAACAGGCCGGGCCAGCCAAAAAAACGCAACCATGCGCTGTCCGATGACGACGCAGGCAATGGCATGTTTTCCTGGACGCCACGCACATCGTTCGCATGCGGTTCTGCCGAATCAGCTGCTGTCAACTGGCGCTCCCCTCTGTTCTGGCCTGCGGGGACATCGCCTTCAGCAGGCATTGATATCGTCTGGCCGATGGCCGCCATGCTCTTCCCGGATGCCCTTGCAGACAACGCACAGCTTGGAGTAAGGCCTAGCGCGCAGACGGCCAAGACCGATCGGCTTGCCGCAGTCACTGCAGATGCCAAAGGATGACTCTTTCATGCTCTTCAAGGCCTGCTCGATCATCTGCAATTTTTTCCGCTCGTCAGCCAGCGTTGACAAGGCCGTTTCCCGGATAAAATCGTCGCTGCCGACATCAGCCGATTCCTCACCGGCCTGGCGATTACTGGTCAGAGACGACGACGCATGGCTGATTCGTTGCAGAATTAGCATCCGCTCTTTGGTCAGCATTTCCCGCAACTCGTCCAGCTGCTGCGAATTAAGGGCGCTGGGCTGGGATGAAGACTTTGCTTTCTTTTTCTCCATGCTATGCCTCCTTATTTTCCTGCTGCGGAAAAACAGGTGAATGCGATGCGCCAACAACTGGTAAAGGCGGCTTGAACGCCGCTAATGGCTAATTAAAGTAATACCAGTTTGGCAACCTGCAACTTTGTAACATGAAAAACAAAGAATCTTGCCCCGCATTTTGGCCACTGTTCCTTCCCGGCGGCTGCCGACGCAGACGACAGGCAAGGCCAGCAACGGCAATTCCAAGTCAACCGAACCCAAAGTCCATTTCCCACATAAACAATAAGGAAAAACACATGCAACCGCTTCTCCGAACTACCGTCCTCCTCACTGTTCTGCTGTTCCCGCTTCATGCCGCTGACTTTGCCTTAATGGTCGACGGCAAGGCCGCCGCGACCATAGTCTGTTCGCCGACGGCTCCTTTACCAGTCCAGTATGCCGCCCGCGAACTGGCCGTTTTTCTGGCTAAAATCGCGGATGGCGAGCAACCGACTGTCAGCGCTGCTCCGTCCCGCGACCTCGGCAATGTCTTCCTGGGCACTGTCGCTGACCAGGCTTTGACCAAGGCTGCGGCAGTTGCGCCAAGCGACTTGAAGCCCGGCGGATTCGTCATCACGACCAGGCCAGACGGACTCTACATCCTCGGCGGCGACCCGCTCGGCGCCCTCTATGGCGCCTATGACATCCTGAAAAAATACGGCGGCATCCGGTGGCTTTTTCCCGGCGCTGAAGGCGAATATTTCCAGGTCAAAAAAACCATCGCCGTGCCCGAGCAGAAAACAATCCGCAATCCGTATCTGACTTACCGCTGGATGGAGCTCAACAGCGTCGCCGTCAACAAGCCGTATTTTGACACCCGCGAATGGCAGACGCGCAATTACATGATTCCGAAATGTCGACCGACCCATATCCGTAGTCAGCAGCACGGCAATCACATGCGCGAGCTGGGCGCAGAGTGCGTGCCAATCGGCGGCCATGTCCTCACCCCGCTTCTGTTTGGCGGCAAGTTTCCACGCCAGGCAGAAGTTGAAAGCCTCTTCCAGGAACACCCGGAGTACTTCCCGCTCGTCAACGGCAAACGCATCCTCCTTGACGGCCAGAAATACCAGCCCTGCACCAGCCACCCGGAAGTCATCGAGATCATGGCCAAGTCCCTCATCGCCAAGGCCACTGAACCGGACTGCAACGGACTGATCATCATCGGCAACAATGACGGCACCGGCTGGTGCGAATGTGAAAACTGCCGTCGCCTTGACCCACCCGAGGAAGCCGCCAAAAACCGGGTTGCCACCCGTTACTGGACACTCGTCCAGACCCTTGCCCAGCGCGTCTGGGAAGTCAAGCCAGACGCCAAGCTCGGCGGCTGGGCCTACCAGAATTTCTGGGCGCCGCCGACCGGCATCACCCTTGACCCGCGCCTCATCGTCTGCATCAGCTTCAACAACCAGTGCTGGCGGCATGCCATCACTGACCCGAAATGCTCGGTCAACCGCGAATTCCGCAAACTCTACTTGGAGTGGAAAAACCTCGGCGTGCAGATGTACAACCGCGATGAGATTGCTGCCTCTGGTTCAGTCGGCAGCAATTTCCTCCCTGCTGAAAAAATCCTGCATCAGAATTTTCTGGACTATCCGAGCCTGGGTCTGTCCGGCTCAAGCTTCTGCATCGTACCACCGCCGCCAGACGCCGAAGTCTACGCCCCATTGCGCCGCAATATCATGGACGAACGCAACTTACGCTGGGCAGCCATGTGGCAGACCAACTACCTCTCCGCGCAATTTATGTTTGACATCACCCTTGACTTTGACGCCCTCTACGAAGAATGCAACCGCCTGTTCTATGGTCTGGGCTGGGAAGGCGGCATGAAAGAATTCCGGGCTTTGCTGACCAAGGCCTTTGTCGAGACTCCAGGCTGTATGGGCTGGGGGCAAAACGCGCCGTTGGGGCGCTGCCTCGACCAACCCGGCGTCCAAGAGCAACTGAAGGCGCTGCTGGCCAAGGCGGAAAAGGCAGCCGCGGCTGACCCAGACCCGCGCGCACTCCAACATGTCCAGCGTGAACGCGACATTTTCGCCTACACTTGGGAGGCCGCCCGCGTGACCTACCTTGAAAGCTACCGCGAACTGACCGCTTTCCGGAAGACAGCGCCAATCGCCATTGATGGCGTCATTGAGGAAAAAGACTGGAAA
>JAAZKI010000227.1 GCA_012799905.1 Lentisphaerota bacterium
GTGGTTACAACAGCAACCCAAAAAACAAAAATTTCGTGTCCTTTCGTGTTTTTCGTGGTTAAAAAATCTTAAGTAACGAGTATTGACCTCGGCCCATAATATCCACTCGCCAAGCCAGGAGCCAAATGCTATGACCGTCCCGAAATGGTGCCTCTTCTTTGACTTCCATACTATGCCGGCCAATCCCGATGTCGGCAAAGGCTTTGACATGAAGGCCATCGTCGACCGCTTCGTCAAGGCCGGCGTCAAGTATGTCGTCTTCCCGGCTCGTTGCAATCTCGGCACGGCTTACTACAACACTAAAATCGGTACTCGCCACCCTGCCCTGACTTATGATCTGCTCGGCGATCTGACCAGGGCCTGCCACCGCCGCGGCATCAAAATCTCGGCCTACATCAACCTCGGCCTCAGCCACGAGGAAGGCCTCCGGAACCGCGAATGGCTGGTCATGCGCGCCACGGGCCAGTCCTGCGACCTGTCCAATCCACTCAACAGCTTCTTCCGCCAAATGTGCTACAACACCGGCTATGGCGACCACGCCGTCGCTATGTGCGCTGAAGTCATCAAAAAATGCAATGTCGATGGACTCTTCCTCGACTGCATGCATACGCAGCCCTGCTTTGGCGTCGAGTGCATCGAGGCCATGCGCAAGCAAGGCATTGACTGGAATGACCCGAAGCAGCTGCACGACTTCAACCACCGCAAAATCGTCGAGATGGCGCGTCGCGTCTCAGCCGCCGCCCGCAGCGTCAAGCCGGATGCCTGGCTCTATTTCAACGGCGTCGGCTACGAGGCCCAGAAGGAACTGGGCACGTATCTGGAGTTCGAATGCCTGCCGACCGGCGGCTGGGGCTACGAATGCCTGCAAGTCGGCGCAAGGTACCTGCGCACCCTCGGCAAACCCGTCCTCAACATGACAGGACGCTTCCACAGGTCCTGGGGCGACTTTGGCGGCATCCGCACTGAAGCCAGCCTCGAATACGACTGCATTTACGGCATCGCCAATGGCCTGGGCACCACCATCGGCGACCACTTCCACCCCCGCGGTGACATCAACCAGGCAGTCGCTGAACTCGACACCCGCATCTATAACCGCCTGCAAAAACTCGACCCCTGGCTGGAAGACGCCAAGCCCCTCACAGAAATCGCCATCCCCATGCTCCATCCGTACCCCGGCTATGACCGCATGGCCCCGGCCGACCGCGAAGTCTATACGAAAAACTACCAAGCCATCGAAGCCGCAACCAGGATGCTCTGCGAACTGAAGCAGCAGTTTGACATCCCCTCGCTGTCCGCCTCCTGGGACAAGTACGACGTCCTCGTCCTGCCAGACCACGTGCTGCTCGACGGTGAAGTCAAAAAGCGGGTGGCCAAGCACTTGAAGAAAGGCGGCCGCGTCATCGCCTCGGCCTGGTCTGGACTGGACGCGGACAAGAAAGCGTTCGTCTTCCCGGAATGGGGCGTTGACTATCTCAAGGATGATGACTTCAACCCGGCCTTCCTCGCCGCCAAACCTGAACTCGGCCCCGGCTTCCCGGACATGCCGATGACCTTCTATGACCAGGGCGTTGAAGTCGCGGCCAAGCCAGGCGCCAACGTGCTCGGAACCATCGTCGCACCATATTACAACCGACACTGGGACGGCGAACACGGCTTTGTCTATCTGCCGCCGGACAAGGATACCGGCCGGCCGGCAGTCACCGCGACCGAGCAGGTGGGCTACATCTCCCA
>JAAZKI010000005.1 GCA_012799905.1 Lentisphaerota bacterium
CAGCGGCAGAAACGCTAAAAGCGCGAAAATTATGGCAGCCTAAAGGCTCTACTACGTACGGCACCCACCGTCCACGATGTCCACTATGTCCACAACGTCCACATCCCCTTGCGCCGTAGGCGCTTAACCATGCTTAACCCCAGGCTTTAGCCTGGGGGGAAGGCATACCCCAAAACTGGCACCTCGTAGAGGTGCTACAATTAGCGCTGAAAACATACTGTTGGGATGGCCGCTATCAATGGGCCACCGATTACGTTTTGTTAATGTACAGGCTAAGTTGAAACCTCTGGCACAGGAACGATATTATTGTGCTGGACATGGATAATTTTCATAAAGCTCATGGAAGACAAATGCCTTGCTGTCTAACGTCCACTAAAGTCCACTAACGTCCACGTCCACTGCCACTAACGTCCACTAAAGTCCACAGTCCATCGTCTACTAAAGTCCACTAAAGTCCACTGGCGTCCATTGTCCACTGTCCACTAAAGCGCCTTGCCCCGGGTGCCTGACGGCGAATTTCAATCGTCGTATCCAAGGCGTTTTTTAGTCAGGCCGCGCTCCTTCATCTGGCGATCACGAATGGGGATGTAGCGTTCAGCCGGGACACGGCTGAAATTGCAAAAAAGGTAATTTCCGAGTCGTGCGTCGATGTCAAAGTCAACCAGCACCTCAAGAATGTCGTCGGGGGTGTCGGGCATGACATAACGATAACCCAGGGCGTCACTTTCACGTGCCAGATACCTGAACCACTTGTTTCCTTTTCCGTCGTCGAGAATCATCTAGTCATCCTTTCTTCTGTGCTTGTGGGAGTTTATCGAGAAGCGCGGTCAGCTTCTCCGCTCCCCTTGCGTAAACCCATTGTCGTTTTTCAGTCGTCGTATCCAAGGCGTTTTTTAGTCAGGCCGCGCTTCTTGATCTGGCGATCACGAATGGGGATATAGCGTTCAGCCGGGACACGGCTGAAGTTGCAAAAATAGCCACTTCTGAGGCGGGTCTTGATGTCCAGGTCAACCAGCACCTCCAGAATGTCGTCGGGAGTGTCGGCCAGGACATAACGGCAGCCTTCTCCGTCACGCTCGTCATCCAGGTACTCAATCCATTTGTTTCCTTTGAAATCGTTGTACAGCATCTAGTCAGCCTTTCTTCTGTGCTTGTGGGAGTTTGTCGAGGAGCGTGGTCAGCTCCTTCGGCAATTGCTGCCCTCTCTGCTGCGCTACAAACGCCTCTGCAATAAATTCAACCGGACTCATTTCCGCGTACTCGCTTGCAGTATGGTTATGTCAAATGTCTTCAGCACCTCGCGATCTTCTTTCGCCCATTCATGCTCAGGATCGCCTTTGTAGCGTGCATACAGCTCAATCTTGCAGTTCGCGTTCTCAATATATTCTTCTTTTTATTTTTTGTTAATGTGCGAGGTTTTGTGATGAATGCTTGTAGTATTGGTCACCGATTACGTTTTGTTAATGTACAGGCTAAGTTGAAACCTCTGGCGCAGGAATGATATTAACTATATTCTTATCGTTAGTCGCCTCCTCCTCGCCCTCAACCTAAGGCATTCATCATGGCATTGCTCTCCCGCTCCACGCCCTCGCCGCGCCCGGTCCGCGTCCTGCAATTTGGCGAAGGCAACTTTCTGCGCGCCTTCATCGACTGGATGATTCAACGCCTCAACCAAAAGACAGACTTCAACGGACAAGTCCGAATCATCCAGCCGTTGCCGCATGGCATGGCCGACCAAATCAACGCCCAGGGCGGACTCTACACGCTCATTCTCCGTGGCATCGACAACGGCAAGCCTGTCGAAAACCGTGAAATCATCGACGTGGTCAACGACTGCATTAACCCCTATACGCACTGGTCCGAGGCCGTGCAACTCGCTTGCAGCCCAGACTTGCGCTTCGTCTTTTCCAACACGACCGAGGCCGGCATCGAATTCAAGCCAGAGTCCTACACCCCGGAAAAATGCCAGAACACCTTTCCCGCCAAGCTGACCAGCCTCCTCTATGCTCGCTTCCAGGCAGTCAAGGGCGACCGTCAGCGCGGCCTGATCATTATTCCCTGCGAACTAATCGACCATAACGGCAGCACGCTCAAGGAATGCATCCGCCAGTACGCGGCCCTGTGGCAGCTGCCTGCCGCTTTCACTGCCTGGCTCGACCAAGCCTGCCTCTTCGTCAACACCCTCGTAGACCGCATTGTCGCCGGCTATCCACGCGCCGAAGCCGCACGCCTGGAGGCTGAACTAGGCTACCAGGACAAACTCATCGACTGCGGCGAAATCTTCCATCTCTTCGTCATTGAAGGCCCCGCGTCTTTAGAAGACGAACTGCCCTTTGCCAAGGCCGGCCTCAATGTCATCTTCACCGACAACCAAGCCCCGTACCGCACCCGCAAAGTGCGCTTTCTGAACGGCGCGCACACCGCCAGCGTCCTGGCCGCAATCTTGGACGGACTGACCTTTGTTGACGAAATGATGGCTGACAGGATTTTTGGCGCTTTCGTCGCCCGAGCCATCAACCATGACATCTTTCCGACCGTCAATCTACCGGATGACGAAAAACGCTCCTTTGCCGACTCCGTGCTCGAACGCTTCCGCAACCCCTACGCCCAGCACCGATTGTTGTCCATCTCCCTCAATTCCGTCTCCAAATGGAAAGTGCGGGTGCTGCCCAGCCTCTTGGACTACGTTAAGCTCAAAAACGACTTGCCGCTAACCTTGACTTTCTCCCTGGCTGCCCTGCTCAGATTCTACCAAATCGAACGCATGGACGGCAATACCGCCGTGGGACGCTCAGTCTTCGGTAAATACCCGATCAACGACTCACCGGAAGTCCTGGACATCTTCGACGCCCTGACCGGCAAACTCGCCGAAGACGCTGATTTCCATAGCTATGCTGCCGCAGTCCTTGGCGAGACGTCGTTCTGGGGCGATGACCTGAACCGCATCCCCGGACTGACCAACACCGTGGCCTACTATTTGGCACATATTCATGTCAAAGGAACCCGCGCCGTTGCCAAGAGTATCCTGCAAGAAATCCGCTGAACACGACTGGGATAAATTAGCGACCTTGCCGAGCCACCTGCGCCGCCGCCTCGGTTCTGCCAAGCCAAAACAGCGCTTTTATCCCCGGCCAATCGCATTATATTGTTGTAGACTCAGTGGTTTACGATAACATCATCTAACCGAGGACATCTTATGCTGAACAAACACCTCCTTCTGCTCCTGACGCTCACCATTCCACTGGCTGCCGCCCCTGTCATCCTCGAAAACGCTGCCACCCGCGCATCCTTCGAACCGGAACAGCCCTACGTCTTGACGGAACTGACCGACAAAAAGCTCGGCTTCAACCACATTGCCGCCGATTCCCTGTCACCGACCAGAGACAGCATCTGGACGCTGACGCTGCGCAACGCTCCCGGCGCCCAGGAAATCATAACCCCGACCCAAGCAAAAGCCGTCTCCCATCAAACCCAGGGCAACACCCTCCGCATCACTTGGCAAGGCCTGACCGGAAAAACCATCGCCGCCAACCTGGACTTCACGGCTATCGCCACCCTGCGCGATAACGGCGCCCTGGCCTGGACATACGAAGTATCAGGAACCGCCAACGGCGTCCTCTGGGAAGTCAGCTACCCACGCATCCGTGCCATCAGCAACCTTGGCAACGACTTCCTGGTCACGCCAATCTACCTCGGTCGACTGACCCGAAATCCGGCCAAAAATCCGCGAAACGTCAGGGTTAACTATCCCCAAAGCGGCTCCATGCAATTCTATGCGTATTGGAGCACGCGCGACCTGCGCCAGCCCGAACTGCCCGACGCACCAGTACACGGCACTGCCGAAACCGGCTGGTACCCGGACCAGTCTGACGCCGCCGGGCTGCTCTACCACGTTGAAGACCCCTTAGGCTATCACAAGCAAATGTACGCCGAAACCACCTCCATCCCTGGACGCCTCTGCCTGACCGTCACCAACATCCCTGAACTCGATGTCTGGCCCATACCGGAAACAACGGCGCAGCTCCCAGTCGCATACAAAGCGCCCTACCCAGTCCTGGTCAAGCCCTTCCAAGGCGACTACCATGACGCCGCCAAAGAATACTTCGCCTGGGCGCGGCAACAGAAATGGTGCGCCGCCGGCCCCATCGGCAGCGACAGTCCGCAGCCACCGACCGCGCCGGACGACCTCTCCCGCTGGAAACCAGAATGGTTCCGAAATGCCGGATTCTGGGCTAAATTCTACTTTGAGCCCTATAAAGTCCTCGGCGAATGGGACGCCTACCAGGACTGGCTCCGCCTCCCCATCGCCTCGCATTACTACCGCTATAACATCGCCCGTTTTGACGACAACTACCCGGAACACCTGCCCGGCGACTCGTATCTGCTCAACGGCATGCAAATCGCTAAAGCCATGAACATCTTCCCCATGCCCTACATCAACGGCGTCATCTGGGACGACGACACCCAATCCTGGTTCCGGGAAAATGGACAAGCCGCAGCCGTGGCCGACGAAAGCGGTAAATACCCAATCTGGGATATCAACAAAGAATACTTCGCCTACATGTGCCCAGCCACCGCGCAATGGCAAGCCAAAATGCGCGAAACCACCTGGAAGCAAGTCGCTGAACACGGCATGCGCGGCGTCTATCTCGATTGCCTCGCTGCCACCGCCTCACGACCCTGCTACAACCCGGACCACGGCCACCCAATCCGCGGAGGACATTATCAGGCTGACGGCAACCGCAAGCTGATGCAAGAACTGCGCCGACATATCCGCCAGTTCGATCCATACGCCGCCTTCTTCACCGAGGGAATCGGCGAAATGTACCTCGACTGCATGGACGGCTTCCTCACCCTCGACTACACCCGTTCATCTCTGCGCTCCGGCGAACAAATCCTCCCGGTCTTCAATGCCGTGTACAACTCATACGCCATCAACTTCGGCAGCGACGCCAGCCTGGGCATGCCGCATGACGCCTTTGCCTTGCAGATGGGCAAGCTCTTCACCTGGGGCAGCGTACCGTTGCTCTCCGCTTCCGTCGCCCTCCCGCCGCAACCTGGCGACCGGAGCGCTGAACTGCTGCGGGAAATCACCCGGGCCTACTATCTCGTCAGCCGCAGCCTTACCCAATCCGCCTCCTGGCGCCGTCTATCGCAACGGCCTCTCAACAGCGATGCGCCTGCCTCCTGCCTTGATGTCCAGTCCGCTTCGCACCGCGTCGACTATACGGCCTTGGCTAAACGCCAACGCGCCTGGGAGGGGCCGGCAGTTGTCGCCGGGGCCTTTGGCACCCCTGACCGCGTCAGCCTGCTCCTGGTCAACGTCACTGACCAGCCCCAGACCGCCATCGTCACCGTCGGCGCTGACCTGTTCGACGGTCAGCCGGCTGTTCGCGGCCGCAACCTCTGGCCGGAGCCGACCTCTATCCCGGCCAGCGGCGCACACTCCCTCACCCTCGCCCCAGGCAAAGTCGCCATACTGGCATACGACCGGACGCCGGAGCTGCCGCTTCCGGAACGCCTGCCCCTGCTGGAAAAAGACTGGGAATTGCTCATGGTCAGCCAGGACGGCGACTTCCCGCAGCCCGAAGTGCCCGAGCATTCCATGTGGAGCTGCCCCGATGCATTCACGCTGAAGCCAGCCAACAGCAACAAAATCCAAATGTTGGTCATGGACGACAAGGGCGCTCCTATCCGCCGCAAAGGCGTTATCCCCAGCCTGACCGGCGCTAAAACCGAAGGAATCGGCATGCCCCGGCAACGGCTTGAACAGCCCTTCGCCATCATCAAGAAACTGCCGCACACCTGCAATTCGAAAGGCGCTCTGGGCATCGTCAGCGGCGGCGACGCCTATTTCCTCAGCGTGCTCTTCCCGCCGGCCGGCGAAAAGCCGCAATTCCAGACTGCCGTACCGGGGGTCTTCGTCAGCGCCATCGTCGAACTGGAAAATCCCAGTGCCGCCACAGCGGTTTTCCACGCCAACAGTGACGCATTTCATCTCTGGCTGCACGAACGCCTGGCCACGCCTCTTCCGGCCAACCAGGCTGTCTACGTCGGCTTCGCCAATTTGGACGATGACGTCGTCCGCGAAGCTGAACGGCTTTCCGCTGCATACAGCATCCCAGTCGAACCGCTGCTCGCCGCCTGTCGTGAGATGACCCAAACGCCGACGCTGGCCGCCCTCTCCCGGCTCAACCTGGCCTTGCAGCAATGGTTCGAAAACTCCTCGCCCTGTCCGGCTTTGTTCGCGCCAGGACGCCCCGGCGCCGAAATCTTCAACCGCATACAGGCTCTGACCTCGCCGCTGTCCTCGGGCGGTGATGTTGCCCTGCTGCCGGAACACGACTGGCTCGCGCCAGGCATTGACAAGACCATCCGGGCCGCCCTCCCCGATAAACCTGGCCGCAAGGGCGGCAACCTGAGCTTTTCCGCACTCACCGATGGCGACCGAAAGGCGCTGACCTTGACTCCGCTCCCCGATGGCGACGGAGTCAAAGTCCTGCTGTCGGAGCAGCGCTATGTCGAACGGCTCCTGCCTTTGGCTGCCTGGAACAAAATCACCGTCGCTGGCCACGTCTTTCTGCCGGCTGACCTGACCTGGCTGGAAGTCAACCGGCCATACGAACTCCAGACCCAGCCTCTCCCTGCCACCCTGGTGACAGACAAGCAGGCCGGCGCCAGCCTCAATCTGCGCAATTGGTCGCCGCTTGACCTGAATATCAAAACCACTGTGCAGACGCCTGCGGGATGGAGCGCCAGCGTCGAACCGCAATCTGTCCGCGTACCGGCCTTAAGCGACCGGAAGGTCACCATCGCGGTCACGGCGCCAACCAATACTCATGGCGGCGAATATCTCCTCAACATCACCACCAATCATCTGGACGCCCCTGACGCCGCCTGCCTCGGCACCATCAAAGTCAACCTGGTCGAAAACCTTAACCCGGTTGCCGCCTCCACCCCTGCCGGATTCAAAGACGCCGCCCCGCCGCAGCTGCGCCGCGCCAACATACTCGCCGGTCATGCCCGAAAAGGCGAAAAAGTCGCCATCACCATTGAAAACCGTCGTGTCACCACCTACACCAGCACCTTGACCTGGCGTCTGTTAGACGTTACCATGCAACCAATCCAGGAGAAAAAACTCGCTGTTGACAAAACCTTCCAGCTGGAGTTCACCGCCGCTGAAGAGGGGCCCTTCTACTTGGAAGTCGACGCGCAGCAAGGCTCTGCTGTCGTCACCTCCAACACCCACGTCCTTTCGGAGGGGGCGACCTCAACAGCCAGGCTCAATCTTTTCTGCTCCCCAATCACCCGCTACTTCTATGTCCCCAAGGACACCCGCGCCTTTACCTTTTTCGCCAAAGACGGCGGCATAGACGAGACCGCCGAAGTGATCATCACCTCGCCGACCGGCCGCGTCGTCCTCAACCGTGACGGCAACTGGACTTCCGAAAGCAACCGCATCGACGTCCAAGCCGGCGAATCCGGCAGCGTCTGGTCCATCATTTGCCGTCCTGTCCAGGATGTGTCCATCTGGCTGAGCAACGACGCCTCCCCCTGGCTGGCGCCTTCGCCGGAAGCAGTGCTCCGCGGAAGACAGTAAGAATGCTGAATGCTGAATGCTGAATGCTGAATGCTGAGGCGCATTTCATAATTCTTTGGGTGGACTACCCGTTTAACCACAGATGAACACGGATGGACCTAGGGTGGACTCTCCGTCCACAACCTAATTTATGTGTCACCCTTCCAGGGCTCCGAA
>JAAZKI010000403.1 GCA_012799905.1 Lentisphaerota bacterium
AGAGTGAGCTTGGACTACGCTGTCCACCCTGTCCACTAAAGTCCACGTCCACTCTCCACTAATGTCCACTTCTGTCCACAGTCCATCGTCTACTAACGTCCATTAAAGTCCACTAACGTCCATTGTCCACTGTCCACTAAAGCGCCTTAGCCGGGGCGCCTTGCTCCACAGCTTATCGAAACTCCGAGTATCAGCGGGTGACCGATTACCGGTCGCACGCACTATCGACGCAACCGGCCTTTGCTTTTTCGGCGTTTATGGATAAATTTTCTCCATAGCCTTCCTCTCTCCACCGTCATCGGGAGTGACAGCCATGCCTAAAACCATATCCCTCGCCTTGCTGCTCCTTCTCGCCCTGGGCGTCGGTCTGCCTGCCCAGGATGAACAAATCGACATCTGGGACAACAAGCCCCTTGGCCCGACCGTGCCCATTCCGCCTATCGGCCCGCCGCGTGTCAATCGCGAACTGAAAGACAACCGCGTCAGTCAAAAACTGCCTGGCACGCCAGTGCTGCTGGCTGAAAACGGCCGCGCCCGCGCCGCCATCGTCATTCCGGCAGAAAGCAATGAACGCCAATACATCGCTGCTAAGCGCGCTGCTGAACTTCTGCAAGCGAAAGTGCTCGCCTCCAGCCAGGCGACGCTGCCAATCGTCAATGATGGCGACCCGCAACCCTTCCGCATCGAAAACGGCAAGCTGCGCGTCATCGCCAACAACGACGTCTTTGACTACGCTGTCCTTATCGGCGACAACGGCTTTGCCGCTGAAAACGGAGTGGCTGCAAAAGACCTGCCGGAGGAAGGATTCCTGCTCAAGGTCGTTGACAACGCCATCTGCATTGTCGGCGACTATGACAGCGCCATCTACGCTGTCATCGACCTGCTTGAACAGTATGGCTTCCGCTGCCTCTGGCCCGGCGAATTGGGCACAATCACGCCCAAGCTGCCGACCTTCGCAGTCCAGCCAATCCAGATCAGCGATGCGCCGGCCCTGCATCAACGCCACATGCGCTCGTCCGACACCTATAAGCCGCGCCCCTGGAACCTGCCGCCCAAACGCCAGGACTGGTTCACCCCCGCCGAATTAGGCCCGTATGACGATTACGGCGACCGCCCCCTGGCCGGCCTCTACAACCTGAAATTCGCGCCTCGGCACATGCAGCATTGGGCTCCGGCCAAGGCCGACTGGTCGCTCTGGCACCGCCTTGGCGGCTCACGCAGAGTCGGTGCCGGACATTCGTACGGCTATGCCTGGGAAAAATACGGCAAAGACCACCTCGACTATTTCGCCCTGCTCAAGAATGGCAGCCGGCACCCGCTTCCGGTTAACAAACCGTACCGCTTCCAGCTCTGCTACAGCAACCCGGAAGTCATCGAAGCGATTGCCAATGACCGCATTGAGGCACTCAAGGCCGGCGCTTCCACCGCTTCCCTGTCGCCGAATGACGGCGGCGGCGGCAACGCCCCCTGCATGTGCGTCCGCTGCCGCAAGCTCGACATTGCCAACGCAGAGCCAATCACTCTGCCCAGCGGCGACCCCTACGTCGCCATCTCCGACCGCCATTTCCACTGCTTCAACTTAATAACGGAAAAGATCATCGCCGCTGTTCCTGACGCCCGGGTGGCTGTGATCGCCTATTCGCAATATCGAAATGCCCCCTTGGTGACGGAAATCCACCCCAAGCTGATCGTGGGCTTTGTCGGCCTCAGCTACCATGACGCTGACTACAATCAGAACTGCCGCGAGCATTGGGATCGCTGGGCCAACAAGGCAATGCAGCTCTACTGGCGGCCGAACCTCTTCTACGGCACCAAGGGCATCCTGGCAGTCTATGCCACTGAACTGGCCCAAGACATCAAACATCTGTATCGAACCGGCATGATCGGTACGGACATTGATACCTTTGGCCAGGACTGGGCGACCCTCGGGCTGAACTACTACATAGTGCCTAAACTGCTCTGGAACCCGGCCGCCGACCCCGAAGCAATCATCCAAGACTACTGCCAAGCCGGCTTCGGCCCGGCCGCAGCCGCTATCCGCGAATACTTCGCTGAAGTGGAAAAAATCAGCCAGCGGGCCGCCCGGGAAGTGTCTGCCCGCGCTAAAGCACGAGCCATGGCTGATGCTGACAATGACGATCCAGCCCGGGGCCGCCTCCACTGGGCAGCCTTCTCCGCCGCCTATTCCCAAGAGGACTACGGCCGACTCCACGCCATCCTTGACCGCGCCAAGCAAGCCGCCGGGGCGGACGAGGCTATCAGCCAACGCGTTGACTTCCTCCGCGCCGGACTCAACTTCACTGCCATCCGCGCCCGAGCCTTTGACGTCTGCTTCCAAAACCCAGGCAACAAGGAGGAAAAAATCGCCGCAGTCAACGCCCAATACGACTTCTTCAAAACCCTGTACATAAAATACCCCTTTGCCGTCAACGTAGCCTTCCTGGGTTGGTGGGACGGCAATACCTGGACCAGGCAAGGCCTGAAAATCACCCCGGAAAACTCTCTGCTCGACCGTTGACAGCCTCTCGGCTGCCTCGCCCGACTGCGGACGCTCTCTTGTCCGTCCCTTGCAGTCGCCCGGCCATTCACCCTCATGTTTCTTCACTCTGCCAGAAAGAATCTACGTCTTTATGCTCGCCTCGACTGGCTGGCCCTGCTCTTGCAGACCGTCCTGCTGGCTCTCGGTGTCTTTTTCATCTACGGCATTGGCCAGAAGGCCGGCGGCGCCATGGCCGTCAAATGGTCCCGGCAAATCATGTGGATCGCGGTCGGCGGCCTCGTCTATATCGCCGCCACCTTAGTCGACTACCGAACCTTGGGCAAATTCTCCTGGGTCTTTTATCTGATGGGTTTGATCACCTTAGCAATCGTCATTCCCCTCGGAACAGTCCTGAATGCTTCCCGCAGCTGGCTGAACATCCCTGGCCTTGGCATGTTGCAGCCGTCAGAGCCTTGCAAGGCCACCACTCTCCTGTTTGCGGCCTGGTGCCTGTCCCATCCCGTTCTCAAACACTCGAAAATTCCGCTCCCCATCCTTGCTGCTGTCATCCTGGCGCCGCCGCTTTTGCTGATCATGGTTCAGCCCGACTATGGCACGGCCTTGGTCTATCTCCCCTTCTGCCTCGCCCTGCTCTTTGTCAACGGATTGAGCTGGCGCTGGATCGGCTGCACCTTAGCCGCAGCCATCATCCTCATGCCTATAGGCTATACCTCCTTGAAACCGCACCAGCAGGGGCGTATCAACGTCTTCCTGAAAACGCCGGCTAACTTCCTCTTCCTAGCCGTCTCCCCGCTGCTCAGCGAAAACCAACGCGATGCCTGGCAGAATCGCCAAGAGGAGTTTTTCCGGGACACGGAAACTCTGGGCGGCGGCGACTGGAACGCCAAGCAGTCGCTGTTGGCCGTCGGCAGCGGCGGCTTCTATGGCAAAGGCTATATGCAGGGGACGCAGCACATCCTCGGCTACCTGCCGCGAACCGTCGCGCCGACTGACTTCATCTTCTCGGTCATCGCGGAAGAATTCGGCTTTATCGGCGCTGCCGGCGTCATCGCCCTCCTCGCGATGATCATCATATTAGCCTGTCGGACGGCTATTTTGGCTGGCAACGACTTTGGCGCCAGCGTCGCGGTCGGCGGCGCCGCCATCCTTGCCACCCATACCTTCATCAATGTCGGCATGAATTTCCAAGCCGCGCCGATCATCGGCATCCCCTTGCCATTTGTGAGTTACGGCGGCTCGTTCATGGTCACCATCATGGCCATCGCCGGCCTGATTCAAAACATCCACATGCGCCGCGGCACCGAAGAGCGACAGCACCACCATGTCCAACTCACCCCCTGACTCTAACTCCACTCCAGCTGCCTCCTCCCGATGGCGGCGCTTCCTGTTTCCCACCCTCAACCGGCCCTTCCTTCTCCGCCTGGCAATCACCGCCATCATCGCCTGGCTCTTCTTCGGCTACATCTGCATTCCCGCTCTGATCAATGGCGACAGCATGTACCCGACCTACAAAAACCGCGCCTTTCTCTTCTGCTGGCGGCCGCGCTATTGGTTTGCCCAGCCGAATCGCGGCGATGTCGTCATGCTGCGAATCGCCGGCCGCAAAGTCATGCTGCTGAAACGCGTCATCGCCCTTCCCGGCGACACTGTCGCCTTCGAACAGGGCATCCTCCTCATCAACGGCGAGGAGCCGAACGTACCGTGGGCCAGAACCTCAGAATGCGACTGGGAACTGGAGCCGCGCACCGTCCAGCCCGGACATGCCTACGTCGTCGGTGACAACCGCGCCATGCCCATAGACCAGCATGAATTCGGTGAAATCGCCATCTCCAGAATCGCCGGCGCCCCGGCCTGGTAGCCGCCATCACCACCACCCTGAAAAGGCCTGCCATGAAATTAAAGAATTGGCTCATCTCAATCACCATCACCGTTGCCGTCGTCGCTGTCGGCTGGTTCTTTTTTCGGCCCACTGAACAACAGCGCATTCGCAGACAATTCTTCAGCCTGGCAGAAGCGGTCAGCAAAAATCCGCAAGAGGGCAACGCTGCCAACGCCATGAAAATGCTCTCCCTGGGCAACCTGATCACAGACAACGTGTCCA
>JAAZKI010000325.1 GCA_012799905.1 Lentisphaerota bacterium
AAGCAGATTTTCGAAGCAATAAGGCCGGCCTGCGCTAACGCAGGCTGTGAAAAACGCCTTTTTTCAAAAAATTGAATTCTTCAATCAGCGAAAATAACGACGCGACTTTCACTTCACGGATTCAGGTTAACTCTAAAGATAAACTATATGCCCCTTTGCGGCGTTGTCAACCACTAAAAGAATTTTTATCTTGACAGCCGCTGCGCTGTAAAAGTTGTAGAGCACCGCCCGCTTTCGGCTTCTCTCATTCAGACTCCCACTAGTCTCCGGATTACATCGGAAAGCCCATTCAGGTGATAGAAAGCATGATGCCTGCATGCCAGGCAGAATCCTACTCAAGCACAAAATCACTATGATACTTTAAAAAGCCGTTTGAAAAAGAGCGGTTTGTGGCCTATTTTTCCTGCGGGCTTAGAAATCAGACCCCACCCACCCAGGGGGGCCACCCACCCAAATTTTGTCGCGCGCGCGAAAAAGCTGGTCATAATGCGTCTCCCTTTCAGGACTGCATGATTATTTGCCTTCAAGCCGTGTGGACGTGGTGGACGGCGTGGACATGGTGGACGGCGTGGACGCGGAGCCTGCTGCATCTCATCCCTACAATCTTGCAAGCCCCTGGCCAGATATTATATTCATGGCCTTAGGTGCAAAGACCGGCACTATGAAAAACCTCGTCACCCCTTGCCCTGGAGTCGCCATGCATCCCTTAAAACAACGCGCCCGTGAACTCGCCACCCAGGATTATCGGAGCGCTCCCAGCGTCCGCGAAGCCATCCTTGCCCTGACCAACTATGACGAAAGCCAGGTGCCGCCCTACACCCTGCCGTCGCCTCTCCAAACGGCCGATGGAAAAACCATCGCCACTGCCAACGAGTGGATGAATTTCCAGCGCCCGGCCATCCTGAACCTGTTCAAAAAGGAAATGTACGGCCAAATGCCGCCGCGGCCCGACCAGATGGCCTTCGAAATCCTCACCGAACGCAACGACGCGCTTGACAATACCGCCATCCGCCAGGAAATTCGCATCCATTGCAGCATGCGCAACGGTCGTTCGCACAGCTTTGACATGCTCCTGTACCGGCCCAAAAACGCCCCGGAGCCAGCGCCGGCTTTCCTGGGGCTTTGCTTCAAGGGCAATCACGCCACCACGGACGAAACCGACGTCCGCATGACTGGCCAGCGCTTAGGCAAACCTGAGCTGTTGACCGAGGACACCCGGGGCATCCAGGCCGAACGCTGGAGCTTCCGCGAATTGGTCAAACGCGGCTATGCCGGCGCCACCATCTGCTACCATGATATCTTCCCCGATCATGCCGGCGGCTGGGACCAAAGCATCTTCGCCTTGTTCGAAGACCTGGACGGCTTCAACGGCGCCCACCCGAAATACTCCTCTATCGGCGGCTGGGCCTGGGGACTCTCCCGCGGACTCGACTGCCTGGAACATATACCCGGCATTGACCCAACCCGCATCGCCCTGCATGGTCATTCCCGCCTGGGCAAGACCTCCCTGTGGGCCGGCGCATGCGACCAACGCTTCCGGATTGTCATCTCAAACGACTCCGGCTGCGGCGGCGCGACCCTGGCGCGACGCTTCTTTGGCGAGACGTATCTGTTCATTGTCAACGCCATGCCGCATTGGTTTGTCAAGTCCTTCCGCCAGTACATCGCCAATGAAGACGCCATGCCTTTTGACCAGCACTTCCTGATAGCCCTGTCCGCGCCCCGGCCGGTCGTTGTCGCCAGCGCCGCCGAAGACTTGTGGGCTGACCCGAAAGGCGAATTTCTGTCCGCCCAGAATGCCGGCGCGGTCTATGCCCTGTTCGGCTCCAAGGGACTGGAAGCCGATGCCATGCCTGCCCTGGATGAGTACGTCACCGGTGACGTGAGCTACCACGTCCGCACCGGCAAGCATGATCAGACCTGGGTCGACTGGCAGCATTATCTGAAAATCGCTGATCGCTACCTGGTCTGAGCCAATCCCCAGCCGGACAGCAGGGTAGCAAGCGCTCATCATCACATTTTACACAAAAAACCGAATTCTTGCTTTTTAGCAAAAATTCGGTTTTACAGTAGTAAATTGGTACCGGAGAAGGGATTTGAACCCCCACGACCTTGCGGTCACTGCGACCTGAACGCAGCGCGTCTGCCAGTTCCGCCACTCCGGCGCAAACACAAACAATACAATACCACCGGTTCCAACCTTTGCAAACCATTTCCCCAGAAAAATTCGCACTGGCCGCGCATTTTGAGAGGGTGGGTCAGCCTTCTGTAGTGCCTTTACAAGGCGCCAGTTTTGGGGCATGCCTCCCCCCAGGCTAAAGCGCCTGAGGCTAAGCATAGTTAAGCGCCTACAGCGCAAAAAGATGTGGACGGTGTGGACATAGTGGGCGATGTGGACATGACGGCCAGCATAGTCCAAACTCACTCTCGCCCCTCGCCCCTCGCCCCTTTCCTGAGACCGCTGCTCGTCGGATTTCCGAATATCAATGTGTGACCGATTACCATTTTCAGGGGGCGCATTCAGTCTTGCCAGGGCCTGGTTTGGGCGCTGACAACGGCATCGGCCGGCATCCATCCGATAGCTCGGGCGAATCGCACTTGGCGCCAGCCATTGCGTTCCGCTGTCAGCTCAACCACATCCCCTGCTGCGACCTCGACGCCAGTTGACAGCGAACTTTCCGGCGCTGGCCGCAACGGCGTCCGATGCACCACTACTGCCAGCCGATGCAGCCGGTTGCGATCGTGGCGATGACATAGCGCCAGGCGAGCAACAGACATTCCCGCAATGAGAACCATCATCGCCAGAAACAGCCGTCGCCAGCGCCACTGTCGCCAGTACAAACAGATGACCAGCATCGCCACCACGGCAACAGCCGCAGTCACCAGCGCCACCTCC
This sequence comes from Lentisphaerota bacterium, assembly GCA_012799905.1. Taxonomy (GTDB): domain Bacteria; phylum Verrucomicrobiota; class Lentisphaeria; order Oligosphaerales; family Oligosphaeraceae; genus JAAZKI01. The sequence continues at coordinate 2,897 of JAAZKI010000325.1, forward strand.
GCCGAAAACCACCCAGGTAGATGATGAGGATGACTGGCCGCGACTTCCACGGGCAATTCCACCAAGCGGTTCCATGCCGCCGCGCTCTCCTCTGGCGATGCGACAACCGCGACCGGCAACACCGCAGCCGTCCAAGACGACAGGCGGCCATGTTGACGCAGCCATTGGCGCAAAAATTCCCGCCAGGTTGCCGCAGCGCGGGTTCGCTCCGCTGTCCCGGCGGGAGCAAACCGGCCGACTTCCCAGGCCATCACTGCAGCGGCGGCCGACGCATCCAAGCCCTGCAGGGCTGACGACAAGTCATGCCCATCCAAGCCAGTCGGCAACCCATGCCATTCAGCCAGCCATAACATGGCGGAATCCAGGTCGCTGTCGCCGTCGCAATCGGCAATTGCTTGCAGGGCGCGGCGCGCTTGCCGCCGACGGCGAATTTCGGTGGCAGCGCGTCTTTCCTTTGTCAAAAACATCGTCAGCCGGGCTCCGCTCAGCGCCGTGCCAATCACCAGGACACCTGTGGCAGTCGCCCATGCCCACGGCGCAATCCCCCAAAACTCAAGACGCGGGCGCAGCAATGTCGGCGCTGGCCGAGGCTCTTGTTTCACGTCTGCCGCAGTCGCTTGCGGCCTGGAGGCTGCCCTGTCGCTGGCCGAGTCCGCTACATCGTCCAAGGCCGGCAAGGTCAGATAAAAGTCGCGCAGCAAGGCCTGATCCACGGCCCAACTGGCCGGGAGCGTCGCCAGGAACAACATAATGACGAGACGCGCTGCCAGCATATCCTGTCTCTTCAATCTATTCAACACCCTGTCGACCGACCTTCATTCACTCCTGCTGTCGTGCCAAAAACCGCTGATAGTAGCGCCCAATGGCATCATCAGGCTGCGATGGCAGCTCCGAAGCCCGAAACAACCTAGCGATAGCGCTGCGGAAGTCCGGGACGAGATTCAAGCCGACCAGCGCAATGGCCGCTGCTCCGACCAGCGACGCCTCGGAATTCTCCGGCAACAACAATTCCTTCCCGGCAAAAAGCCCGGCTGCGGCATCTCGGACTACGGCTTCGCGGCATGCCAGAGCTTGCAGAGCCAGACGCGGCCGCTTGCCAGCGATGGTCTCCAGAAGGTCGCCGGATTGACGGAGCGCTGACAGCGTCCCCAGCACGGCTGCGCGGCAAAGGTCCTCCCGCCGATGCGAGGCTGTCAGCCCGCGCCAACTGCCATCCGGCACATAATCCATAAAGGGAGCGCCGCGGCCGAGAATATAAGGCAGATAGACCGGCAGCTCATCCGGAGCCGCGCCAGCAGCGGCTGTCTGGAAGAATTCCGGCACAGAAATTCCAAACAAGCCGGCAATCCACTCGAAATTAAACCCACCGGCCGGCACCGAGCCAAGGAACAGACGCAAGCGCGGATCAGCATGGGAAAACACAAACAGCCGACCAGCCAGCGCCTCGCCGGCGGCCCGGTCGCCAGCAGCCAGGAGTTGTCCGGCCGTCCCCAGGGTCAAGGACATGGTCTCCTCGTCAACCCCGGAGCCGACCGCAGCCGTCGACAAATCGCCAGCGCCGATAATCACCGGAATTCCGGCTCGCAGACCCGTACGCCGAGCAGCCATTGCCGTGACCGCGCCAACGATTGCCGTCGACGGCCGAATAGCCGGCATCTTGGATACATCAAGGCCAAACTCAGTGAAAAAAACTGAGTTCCAGGTTTGCGTGTCAAGGTCCATGCCCAGAACGCCGGAGGCGTCAACCGGGTCGGTAGCATATTGTCCGGTGAGGCGCAGCGCAATAAAATCCTTGCTTTGCAGAAAAGCCTTGGTGCGCGCGTATGCGTCTGGCTGCTCTCGCCGGAATTTCATCATCTTAGGAAACGTGAACACTGGCGTAGCTGTGTTGCCGAATTGCCGCAGCAGCTCTGCGTCGCCCTGGCGGTTCAACTCCGCTGTTTCGGCTTGTGTGCTGG